>CAZKGZ010000001.1:0-19904 GCA_964552365.1 uncultured Oscillospiraceae bacterium
GATGTTCGCATACGCCGATGCTTCGCGGAGGATCTGTGCGGCATCCTCCTGCGTATCGGCGCGAAGCAGTTCCCCGGCATACTGCATGAAGCTGTCTGCCGCGAGCTGTGAGGCGATCTCGCCGCCGCGAACGCCGCCCATGCCGTCGCACAGCACGGCAAGCGTATAGGACCCGTCGGGTGCGGTGTCGATCCGGAAAGCGTCCTGATTGGCGGTGCGTACTTTTCCCTTGTCGGTAAGGCCGAAGCTGATCATTCTGATTCCCTCACCATTTTACGGCGAAGCTGTCCGCAGGATGCGTCCACATCGCTGCCGAGGCGGCGCCGTATGGTCGTATTGATCCCGTTTTTCGTGAGTATATTGACAAACCGTTTCATATTCTCCGGTTTGGACGGTTCAAAGCTGCGCTCATCCACATGGTTGAGCGGAATGAGATTGACATGCGCGCCGAGCGGCTTTACGCGGCGGGCCAGAAGCTCGGCCTGTTCGGGCGAGTCGTTCACGCCGTCGATCATGGCGTACTCGAAGGAGATGCGCCGTCCGGTTTTATCGTAATATTCTTTACATTTGCGGAAAAGCTCGTCCACGCCGCGTCCGCGGTTGGCCGGCATGATGCGGCTGCGCGTTTCATCGTCCGGCGCGTGGAGTGACACGGAGAGCGTGAGCTGGAGATCCCGCGCTGCGAGATCGTCGAAGCGTTCGATGAGGCCGCAGGTGGAGAGGGAAATGTGGCGCATACCGATGTTGCGCCCCTGCGGGTGGTTGATGAGCTCTAAGAAGCGCATGACGGTGTCGAAATTGTCGAGCGGCTCGCCGATGCCCATGAGAACGATGTGGGATATCGGGAGACCCGATTCTTTTTCGGAGAAGAGCACTTCGTCGAGCATCTCCGAAGGCGTGAGGTTGCGGACAAGGCCGCCGATGGTCGAGGCGCAGAACGCGCAGCCCTGCCGGCAGCCGACCTGCGAGGAGATGCAGACCGTGTTGCCGTAATGGTAGCGCATCACGACGGTCTCCACGGCGTTGCCGTCCGAAAGCTCCCAGAGGTACTTGATGGTGCCGTCTTCCGCCGATTCCTGACGGCGCAGAACGCGCGGTGCTGCGAGGATGCACTTCTCCGCGAGCGTGCGGCGCAGAGTGAGCGGAAGATTCGTCATCTCGTCCCACGAGCCGCAGCCCGAGGAGAGCCACGCAAAGATCTGCTTTGCGCGATAGGCGGGCTGTCCGAGTTCCCGGAGGAACGCCGAGAGCTCCTCCGGAAGCATGGATTTGATATCGATTTTTTCGGTAAGTTCAGCCATTTCGTTTCATTCGGCAATAGTAAAAGCCGTCCGTATCATATTCCTGCGGCCAGATCACGCGGTCTTCTTCCTTTGTGAAGTCCGTGTGTTCGCGGAGAAAGTCCCGAACGACTTCCTCGTTTTCCTCGCGGAGGATCGTGCAGGTGGAGTAGAGAAGCGTGCCGCCGGGCTTTACGCATTCTGACACGCCATGGAGGATCTCTTTTTGCACGCGGGGCAGTCCCGCGAGCGCTTTGGGGTCTTTATAGCGAATTTCGGGTTTCTTGCGGATGACGCCGAGGCCGGAGCACGGGACATCGGCGATGACAAGATCAAAGCTCTCGTGGAGCGCCGCATACGGTTGGGAAGCGTCCATCGGCGCGGTGCGGATGATGCTCATGCCGAGGCGTTCGGCGTTTTCCTCCACGAGGCGGAGCTTCTTTGCGTGGAGGTCACAGGCGAGGATCTCGCCCTCGTTTTTCATAAGTGCGGCGCAGAGGAGGCTCTTGCCGCCCGGTGCGGAGCAGGCATCGAGCACGCGCATGCCGGGCTTCGGGTCTGCACACAGCACGGACATGGCTGCGGCAGCGTCCTGCACGAAGAACTCGCCGCGCTCAAAGCCGGGAAGCGATGTTACATTGCCCTCGGACTCCACACATACCGATACCGGCGAGAGCGGGCTTATATGCGCGCGAATGCCGGATGCGGCGAATGTTTCGCACAGTTCTTGCGGCGATGCGAGGTTGGTATTGACGGTGACCGTAAGCTGCGGCGGGCAGTTGTTTGCGGCGAAGTACCGCGCCGCTTCCTCGAAGCCGATGCGGGATACGATCGTCTCGCACAGCCACAGGGGGTGACTGTACCGAACGGATAGCTCCGATGCAGTCCCTTTTCCGGGGATCTCCGGCAGGTTCTCACGGTTTTCCGCGATGCGGCGGAGCACGGCGTTCACGAGGCCGGATGCGCGGCCGCCGGAGCGTTTTGTCTGCTCCACGGCCTCGTTGACCGCCGCCGATGCGGGGATCTTATCCGCAAAGAGGAGCTGGCACACGCCGAGACGGAGAATATCGAGCACCTTCGGCTCGAGCTTTGCCGTCGGTACGGTGGAATAGCAGTTGATATAGAAGTCGCACAGCGCCGCATTCTGCAGCACATCGAGGCAGAGCTTGGCGCACAGCGATGCATCGCGCGCATCGAGGGAGAATTTCTCCGTTGCCGCCGTGAGCGTCTGCTGCGACCATGCGTCAAAGCGGCGGCAGCGGGAGAGTACATAGAGCGCGGCTTCGCGCGATTTCGATACGCTCTCACTCATCGGCTTTCATCGGGTGTCCGAGCAGGAACGCCGCAGCGCTCATGCGCTTTTTGCCGGCGGCCTGCACCTCGGTGACGAGGAGCGTTTTGCCGTCTGCGCAGGCGACTTCGATGCCGCCTTTTCCGGCGGATACGATTTTGCCTGGGGCGAGTTTCGTTTCGTTTTCGGTGTACTGCGCGCCGAACACGCGGAACGCCATACCGCCGAGCTCCGTCGTCGCTACCGGCCACGGGTCGAGGCCGCATATATGCTTGACGATCTCGCGGGGCGTCCGGTTCCAGTCTATGGGGCAAAGCTCTTTGGTGAGCATGGTCGTATAGGTGGCATCGGCTTCGTTCTGCGTCGTGCGGACGATGTCGCCCGCATCGATTTTCCGCACGGTCTCCGCGAGGAGATCCGCGCCGAGGACTTTCAGGCGGTCAAAAAGCTGTCCGGAGGTCTCGTATTCGCCGATCTCCGTTTCCTTTGTGCCGATCACATCACCGGCGTCCATGGCGGAGGCCATATACTGCACGGATACGCCGGTCGTTTTGTCGCCGTTCAGCACCGCCCACTGGATGGGCGCGGCGCCGCGGTATTTCGGCAGGAGCGAACCGTGCACATTGATGCTGCCCAGACGGGCGACATCCAGAAATTCCTGCGGCAGGATGCGGCCGTAGGCAACGACGACGAGCAGGTCCGGCGCGATGGAGCGCAGCGTTTTCACAGCTTCGCCGTCTTTGAATGTGGTGGGCTGATAGACCGGGATGCCGTGCGCTTCCGCCAGCACCTTCACGGGAGAGGGCGTCATGCGCATGCGGTCACGCGGCTTATCGGGCTGCGTGAATACGGCGGCGATGTTTTCTCCGGCGTCCAGCAGACGGTGCAGGGACTCTTCGGCAAAGTCCGGCGTGCCCATAAATACGATTTTCATTGATCGTGGTCTCCAAACAGTTCGTCCATCTCTTCTTCGGTGTACATATGCGAGGCGCGCTCGGTGAATACGATGCCGTCGAGATGATCGATCTCATGGCAGAAGCAGCGGGCCGTGAGGCCGACGCCCTCTACCTCGAAGAAATTGCCGTTGCGGTCCTGCGCACGGACCTTGACATGGTTCGGGCGCTTGACGACGCCGTAGCGTTCGGGCAGGCTCAGGCAGCCTTCGTTGCCCTCCTGTTCGCCGTCGCTCTCGATAATGACGGGGTTGACGAGCTCGATGATATAGTCGCTCTCCCCTTCCGGCACATTCGTCTCAATGACGACGCAGGCGCGGCGGAGAATGCCGACCTGCGGTGCGGCGAGACCGACGCCGTCCGCTTTGCGGAGCGTTTCCTTCATGTCGTCGAGCAGCGCGTGCAGGCGGTCGTTGAACTCCGTATACGGGCGGCAGACCTTGTGCAGTGCGGGGTTTTCTTCGGTAAGTATATTTCTCAGTGCCATTTTCTTTCACTCCATCGGGTTGTAATCGGCGAACACCGATACGCCCTTATATTCTTTTGCCGTGTTGCATTGGATGAGGAGAACGGAGACCAGTGTGCGGATCTCCTTGTCGCCCGTGCAGTGGATCGATACACGGTAGCGATAGCGATTGTTCACGCGCACGATGGGCAGCGGGGCGGGGCCTAAGACGGTGACATCCTCGCGCGAGGCAAGTTCCGACTTCAGGCGGTCGCGGATGTAGGTGCAGCAGCGGAGGACCGCCGATTCGTCCTCGGACGAGGCCGTGACGGTGATGATGTCCGAAAACGGCGGGCAGTTCTGCAGGCGGCGGAGCTCGATCTCCTCGCGGTAGAACCCCTCGTAATCCTGCCGGGATGCCAGGCGGATCACGTTGTTGCGGGGGGTGAATGTCTGGATGATGGCACGGCCGGGCTTTTCGCCGCGGCCGGAGCGGCCGACGACCTGCGTGATCAGGGAAAAGCACCTCTCCCCTGCGCGGTATTCGCCGCAGTAGAGAAGCTGGTCGGCGGATATGACGCCCACGAGCGTCACATTTTCAAAGTCCAGACCCTTGGTGACCATTTGCGTGCCGATGAGGATCGGCACTTTCTTTTCGCGGAACTGCGAAAGGATCTTTTCGTGTGACCCGGCGGGGGTCACGGAGTCGGCGTCCATGCGGAGGATCTCCACATCGGGCAGAGCCTCGTGCAGCTGCTCTTCGAGCTTCTGTGTGCCGGTGCCGAAGTGGCTGAGCGTGCCGCCGCACTCGGGGCAGGTGTCGTCCAGTGTGCGGGAGTAGCCGCAGTGGTGGCAGATCAAGCGCCGGTTGGCGCTGTGCCATGTGAGGTGTACGCTGCAGTTCGGGCAGGTATAGGTGTAGCCGCACTCGCTGCAGGCGATCAGGCTGGCGGTGCCGCGGCGGTTCAGAAAGAGGATGCTCTGCTCGCCGCGTTCGATGTTTTTCTTCAGTTCCTCGAGAAGCGGGGAGCTGATGTCGGTGTCGTTGCCGCCGCGCAGCTCCTGCCGGATGTCGACAATGCGCACATCGGGGAGCTTTCGCTCATTGAAGCGGCGGCGGAGCGTAAATAGGTGGTACACGCCCGTTTGGGCGCGGTACATTGTTTCGATGTCCGGCGTGGCGCTGCCGAGCACGAGGAGTGCGCCGGAGGCGGCGGCGCGGAATTTGGCCGCGTCCCGTGCATGGTAGCGCGGGGAGTTTTCGGATTTATAGGTGTACTCCTGCTCCTCATCGATGATGATGAGGCCGAGGTCGGCACAGGGTGCGAAAATCGCGCTGCGCGTGCCGATGACGACTTTGGCTTTGCCGGTTTTGATGCGCTTCCACTCATCGTACCGCTCGCCCACGGCGAGAGAGCTGTGGAGCACGGCGATATCATCGCCGAAGTACGAGGAGAAGATGCGGATCATCTGCGGCGTGAGAGCGATCTCGGGGACGAGAAGGATGGAGTCTTTCCCTTTTTTGCGCATCTCGTTGATGAGACGAACATACACGGAGGTCTTGCCGCTGCCGGTCACGCCGTAGAGGAGCGAGGCCGACGGCGTTTTTCCGTCGTAAAGGGAGAGAATACCTTCAAAGGCCGCGGTCTGCTCATCGTTGAGTTCCGGGAGCGGCGTGCGCTCGGAGGAGAGCACGGAAGAGCGGCGGAAGACTTCGTCCTGCGTCACTTCGACCATGTCCGCCTTTTCAAGCGCTTTGATCGTGCCGGCGCTCGCACCGGTGAAGTAGCAAAGCTCCGAGTAGGATACGCGCTCGAGCGTACAGAGAACGCGCAGGCACGCGCTCTGGAGCGGTGCGCGCTTTTCTCTCCGTTCGGCGGCGGTCAGAGCTTCCTCGGCGGGGATCTTCAGGGAGACCATGCGGATCTTCTTGTCACCGACACGGCGCTTTTCGCGGCTGTCCGTTTCGATGATGCCTTTGCGGACGAGCGACTGCAGCGCTCTCGAGGGCGTTTTCCCGCCGAAGAGACGGTCGATATCCGCGAGAGGGCAGCTGCCGCCGTGGGCAAACACGGCATCGACGAGGAGCTGCTCGGTCTCGGACTTTCCCGCAGCTTCGTAAGCAGCTTCCCGGTCTACGCCTTGGCAGAGCGTATACACGGCTTCCATCTGGAACCACAATCCGGCGGGGAGCATGGCGTGTACGGCATCGTACACGGTGCAGAAGTACCGTTCGCGAAGCCACAGCGCCAGACGCAGGAGCTCTTTGGAGAGCACCGGCTCGCTGTCGAGCACGGAGGCGATATTTTTGAGGCGCTTTCCGCCTTCGTCGGCACCGACCGACAGGACGATGCCCTCCGTCCGGCGGTTGCCGTTTCCGAAAGGAACGACCACGCGGATGCCGGGCACGACCTTCTCGCGCAGAGAGGGCGGAATGCGGTAGCTGAACGGTCGGTCTACCCAGTAGGTCGCCGCCGCTACCGCGATTTGGGCCGTTGCCGGCGCATCAGGCATCGGTCTTTTCGAGCGTCAGCTTGCCGGAATAGACTTCATCGATCGCCATGGAGACGGCCTTTTTGTCGAGGCTTTCGTGTTTTTCCTCGGCATTGGCGGAGATCTCACGCGCGCGGCGCGCCACAAGGTTCACGAGAAGGTAACGGCTGCCGATCTTGTCGACAAGACTTTGTACGGGAGGATAGAGCATCATAGCGGATAACATTCCTTTCTCTCCGGCGATCAGCCGGTATAAACATAAATTTAAAAACTTATTGATCTAAGATGGCACCGAGCTCGCGTGCCGCGCGGTCGGGGTCATCGTTGATGACGGTATAGTCGTAGTTCGGAGCAAGCGCCATTTCTCGGCTTGCCGTTTCGAGCCGCGCGCGGATGGTCTCTTCGGACTCCGTGCCGCGACCGCGCAGACGATGCTCAAGATCGTCCAGACTCGGCGGAGCGAGAAATACGCTGACGGCTTCGGGGAGTTTCTTTTTTACCTGCGACGCTCCCTGCACTTCGATGTCCAGTATGACCGAAATGCCGTTTTCAAGGCGCTTGAGCACCTGCGATTTCGGCGTGCCGTAGCAGTTGCCGACGAACTCCGCGTGCTCGAGAAGCTCGTCCCTGGCAATCATCTCGTCGAACTTCTCGCGGGATACGAAGAAGTAATCCACGCCGTCCTTTTCGCCGGGGCGAGGAGCGCGCGTCGTGGCCGATACGGAGAACTCGACATTCTGCCGCTCTGCCATCATCTTGCCGATGACGGTGGATTTACCGCAGCCGGAGGGGCCGGAAATGACCAGAAGTTTTCCCCGTTTCATGCTTCGCTCCTCTCTCCCGCCGGCGTTTCATCGCCGCGGGTGTTCATTCTCGCGCTGACCGTTTCCGGCTGCAGGGCGGAAAGGATGACATGACCGGTGTCCATGATGATGACCGCTCTTGTGCGGCGGCCGTATGTCGCATCGATGAGCTGTCCGCGCTCGCGTACATCCTGAATGATGCGCTTTATGGGCGCGGATTCGGGACTTACGATGGCAATGAGCCGCGAGGCGGATACGAGGTTGCCGAATCCGATGTTAATTAGCTTCATGGTGCACCCTCATTCTATGTTCTGCACTTGTTCGCGGATCATTTCGATCACGGACTTGAGCTCAACAACGACTTTGGCAAGCTCCGCATCGCTGCACTTGGAACCGATGGTGTTCGACTCACGGTTGAATTCCTGCAGAAGGAAGTCCGGCTTCTTTTTGACGGGCGAGCCTTCCTCGAGGATGGCACGGAACTGCGCGATGTGGCTGCGCAGACGCACGGTCTCTTCGTCCACGGCAACACGGTCGGCAAAGATAGCAACTTCGGTGATGACGCGCTGCTCATCAAACGAACGGTCTTCCAAAATCTCACGGATGCGCTTTTCCAGCCGCTCACGGTATTCCTTTACGGTCTGCGGGGAGCGCTCCTCCACGGCGGACACGAGCGATTCAATGGTGTCGAGCTTTGCGAGCATATCCTTGCGAAGGCGCTCGCCCTCGCGGCAGCGCATGACATTGAAGTCCGCCACGGCGCGGGAAGTGATCTCATAGAGGGCTTCGGCGGCTTTTTCCTTGTCGATGTCCTTGCGTTCCACCGTAAGCACATCGGGGAAGCGCGCGATCTGCATAGCGGTGATGCCGGAGTCGATGGAGAACTCCTGCGCCATGTGCTCGATCGCATCGCGATAGCCGCGGGCCAGTTCTTCGTTCACGGCAACGACACTTGCAGCTTCCTGCGAGGCTTGCGCGGAAACGAAAACATCCACCTTGCCGCGGGCTACGGCGGCAGATACGGCCGATTTTACCGTTTCTTCCGCGAAGAGGAAGTTGCGCGGCATACGGACGGAACAATCGAGAAAACGGTTGTTGACGCTTTTGAGCTCAACCGTGATCTCCTGACCTTCTACGATGCCTTTGGCACTGCCGTAGCCGGTCATGCTGAGTAGATTTCCCATTTTCTTTATATCTCCCAAAACATTGATTATCCCATTGGAATCAGCAGGGGAAGCAGATGAATCGACCGCCGGAGCAGAGCGAGAGGCCGGCGCACAGGGCGAGCGAGGGGCAGGCGTTCGGGCAGTTCGTCGTTGTCACCGTGCCGGTGCCGCCGGCAGAGCCGAACGGGTCGCTTGCCATGTTCTGCAGCTGAGCGAGAGCCTGCTGATATTCCGAATTCGTCGGATCCATGGAAACGGCTGTGCGGAAGTACCGCTCCGCTTCGTCAAGCCAGCCGCGGTGGTAGCACACCGCGCCCATGAGGAAGTTCCACTCGGCGCCGCGGTCGACGATGGAGCCGAGGATCATTTCCGCGCGGGAGAAATCGCCGGCCATAATGGCGGCGCGCACATCGCGGTACGGGCCCGTGGAGGTGCCGTACGAGGTGCTGCCCGGCTGCGAATAGGTCTGGCGCTGCGAGCCGCCGTTGGCGCGCTCTTTGGTGATGGCATCATATGCCTCGTTGATGGTCTTCATTTTTTCCTGGGCGAGGTCGGCCAGAGGGTTATTCGCATAGTTGTCCGGATGGTATTTCCGGGCGAGCTCGCGGTATTTCTTTTTGATCTCCTCGTCCGTGGCATCGCGGGATACGCCGAGGACAACATAAGGGTCGGTCATTCCATACTCCCTGCCCGAAGGATCAGAGATCCTCCGTCTTTTTTGTATTCTTGTTCCATGTTCCGGCGAATACGGCCTCGGCCGATGCGGGAACACCGAGAGAAATCGTGTTTTCGATGATGGGCTTCCATGCCGTGTCCGGCAGGAGCTCCGCCGCGCTCATGGCGCGGGAGAGTGAAGCATTCAATGTGCCGCGGACAGCTTTCTTCTCCTCGTCGGAGAGTGTGTCGCCCGCATAGCGGATGCAGAGCGGATTGAAGCGGCCTTTGCGGCGATCCTCCGCGAAATCGTCGACGGCATCGAGGATGTACACGGCGCGGCCGATATGGTAGAGGATCTCGGCCCGGACGCGTCCTGTACTGCTGTCTTTCGCGTCGGATGCGGAAAACGCCAGCAGGCGGGCGAAGCAGTCGGCCGTTTCATCGAGCGAGGCGCTGCCGTCCGCTTCGAGCTTTGCAAGTTCCGCAAGGCACGCGGCGGTATTTTCGGAAAGCGCCGGTTTTTTCGCCGAGGCTTTCCGATACGCACACTTCAGAAAACTTTTTGCGATCTTCGCACGCAGCGATGCGAAACCGGATTCGTCGGCGGCATCATCGCGCAGCTTTTCATAAGCGAGGATCACGGAGAAATCGGCGGCATCGATCAGCGCATCGTTTCCGCACACACAGGGGAGCTTCCGAAAAGGATGCACGGGACAGCGGCGGCCTTCCGGCAATTCTGTACCTTGAAGCGAGAGCATGGCGAGGAAGGTCATGTCGTAGCTCACGAGGAAGCGGGCGGTGAGGCCGTATTCGTGCCGCAGCGCTTCGCACACTCCGCAGTAGGCCGTGCGGAAGCGCTTATATTCGTTTACGCGAAGTTCGTCGACATGAGGGCGAATGTAACCGTACATGGCTCAGTGCGTTTCCTTGAGCGTAATGTAGATCTTGTATTCGCCGATGGTGCCGGCATCCGGGAAGCCGTCGATCTTGATCTCGACTGTCGGGGTATATACGCCGGCGGCGGTGACGCTGAGATTGGAGAGATCCGCCACGGCGCGGAGGTTCACCTCGCTGATCTCGTTGATGTCGCTCTGCGGGGCGCGGATGGTCACGGTGAGGGCCTGCGTGATATTCTCCGCCGTGTAGCCTTCGGGAACATTGATGCAGCTGATGTTCTCGGGATTCACGGAGAAGGTCTTCGTGGAAAGGCCGGTGACGGTTACGGTGACTGTGGCTTCCGTAATGCCGGTCATGATCTCCGTGCCGTTCGGCGGGATGATCGTGTAGGTGCCGGAGTATTCCGAAGCGAAATTGGAAAGGTCGATGGTGCCGAGGATGAGCTTTGTGGTGCTGTCGATGGCCGAGGCATCGCCTGCGAGCATGATGGTGCTCGGCTCGATCACGATATGCGTGTTCGCATCGCGCGTGGCACCGCCGCCGTCGATGATGGTCACATCGAGCGGCACTTCCTTCGTGGAGAGGACATTGAGCGTTACGGTGACTTCCTCGGTCTCGCGGACGATGGAGGTGTCATCGATCTCATTGCCGTCCGAGTCGACAAGCGTGTAGGTCGTGGAGTAGCTCAGCGTGCGGTCGACATCGTCGCGCGTGATGGCGACATAGGCGTGGTCCACATTGCTGATAACGGTCTTCGGCGCGCTGATGGTAACGACCATGGGGTCAAAGACGATGCTCTCATCGGCGAGATAGCCCTCCGCCGTGCTGCCGGTAAAGGAGCCTTTCACTTCCACGGTCTTGCGGACGAGCTTGTCCACATAGAAGTTGATGACTTCGGCCGAGCTGCGAACGAGCGTTACATCGCTCGGGTTTACGCCGGTGGGATAGGAAATATCATAGGTGACGGAGTATCGGCCGTCCGAGGTGACATTGCTGAGGTTGATGGTCGCGGTCACATTGGAGTTGGTGAGCTTATTGAGCGTGCGGCGCGTGCCGGAGAAGGTAAGGTTCACGCTCGTGCGGTCCTGCTCGGTGACGATGAGGTCGTTCGCCGTGCGCATGGTGTCCGCGCCGATAAACTCGATCTTCACGCCGGTGAGCGTTTTCTCCACTTCCACGCCTTCGGTGGCGGTCACATATGTCCACAGGAAGAACGCCGCGAGCAGCGAGACGATGGCCCAGAATACCTTGCTGTTTGTCAGGCGGGTGAGAAAGGAGCTTTGTTCGTTTGTGTTCTCGGTCGTATTATTCATGGCTGTTGTCCTTTTCTTTGCGGCGGAGGAAGCGGAATTTGCTGACCGTCTCCTCGGTGGTTTTCGGCATCAGGTTTGCATGGAGGAGCTTGTCCACGGCTTCCACGGAGAGATGACGCTTCATCTGTCCGTCGATGACGACGGAGATGGCGCCGGTCTCCTCCGACACGATGAGGACTACGGCATCGGACGCCTCGCTCATGCCGATACCGGCGCGGTGGCGCATGCCGAGGTCTTTGGAGACATTCGTGCTGTTCGTGAGCGGGAGCATGCATCCGGCGGCGTAAACGCGGCCGTCGCGGATAATGACGGCGCCGTCGTGCATGGGTGCTTTCACAAAGAAGATGTTCTTGAGAAGCTCGGCCGTGATCGCGCCGTCCACGATGGTGCCGGTGCGGATCTGCTCATCGAGCTTGTTGTCGCGCTCGAAAATGATGAGGGCGCCGGTGCGGGATTCGGACATATCCTTGCAGGCGAGAAGCGTCTGCGCAATGGCGGAGTCCGTCACCTGGCTGCGCTGCTCGGAGAAGGCACGGAAGATCTTCGTGCCGTTGCCGAATTTTTCGAGGAAGCGGCGGATCTCCGGCTGGAAGAGCACGACCAGTGCAAGCAGTCCGATCTGTACGGCATTGCGGAGAATGTAGTTTACCGTGTGCAGCTGGAATTCTTCCGAGAGCCACAGAAGGATCAGAATATAGAAGATCCCCATGAAAATGCGCTTTGACTGCGTCTTGCGGATGAGTCCGATCAGCGCATAGATGCCCACAGTTACGAGAAAAATATCGACAATGTCTGCCACGCGGATCGTTCCGAGCTGGCTGAACGCCTGTGACAGAGCAGACCATATTGCTTCCATTGCAAAACCTCACCTTCGTGATTTCATAGGTTTTTTATCTTTAGGGCACAATGTCCCTAATTATCTGATCCTATTATAACCAATCAAACGGATTATAGCAAATAGAAGGTTACAATTTGTAGCTATTTTTTTAAATATTTTTTTCGTCTACGGAAAAACCCTCTGCGGTGGACCCGCAGAGGGTGAGTTAAACTTCGGAAATCAGTGCGACGGCCATGGCGGAGATGCCCTCTCCCCTGCCGGTAAAGCCGAGGTGTTCCTCGGTGGTGGCTTTCACGCTCACGCGTCTTTCGTCGATCGCCATGGCATCGGCAAGGCGGCGGCGCATTTCGGGAATGTACGGCATGAGCTTCGGCTTTTGCGCGACGATCGTCGCGTCGGTATTTACGATCACCCAGCCGTTGGCGCGGAGAACGCCGCGGACGCGGCGGAGGAGCTGCAGGCTGTCGGCGCCTTCAAAGCGGTCGTCCGTATCGGGGAAAAGCTGCCCGATGTCGCCGAGCGCCGCTGCGCCGAGCAGCGCGTCCATGACGGCATGGGCGAGGACATCGGCGTCCGAATGGCCGAGCAGGCCCTTTTCATACGGGATGTTCACGCCGCCGAGGATGAGTGCCCGGCCTTCCGTCAGACGGTGAACATCGTAGCCCTGACCGACCCGGATCATTTTATTCTCCACGGCTTTTCAAAATGGCTTCCGCCGTCGGGATGTCGACGGGGCCGGTGATCTTGATGTTTTCGGGCGAGCCTTTGGAGAGGTGTACCTTCATGCCCATGGCCTCCACGGCGGCGGCATCATCGGTGTATTCCTTGCCCTCGGCCCTGGCGCGGGTGAGGGCGGCTTTGATGAGCTCGGGGATGAACGCCTGCGGCGTCTGGATGGCGGCGAGCGCGCTGCGGTCGAGCGTGCGAACGACGGTGTCGTTGTCCTTTTCCTTCACCGTATCCGTCACCGGCACGGCAGGCGCGGCGCAGCGGTAGAGCGCGGCGCTGTGCATGGCGTCGTAGACGATGTCTTCCGTTACGAGCGGACGGGCACCGTCATGGATGAGGACATATTTGGCGCTGCGGCGGATCTGCATAAGGCCCGCGAGCGCGGACTCCGTGCGCGTGGCACCGCCGACAACGACTTTCCGGACCTTTTGTATGGAATAGTCGCGGCACAGCTTTGCGGCCTTTTCGAGCGACTCCATGCGCGTTACGAGGACGATCTCATCCACAAAGGCGCACGCATCCAGTGCCGCGAGCGTGCGGGCGAGCACCGGCTTGCCGGCGAGATCCATAAAGAGTTTATCCTCTCCCATTCTCGTGGAAGAGCCGGCGGCCACGACAACGACGCTGCAGGTCGTGTGCTTGGCACGGCGAAGGAAATCGGAAAAACGACTCATACTTTGTTTACACTCCGTTTAGTTCGGTTTGCGAAGAGTCTCTTCGAGACGGCGTTCGGCGTACTCGTAGGAGCAGCCCACGGCGAGGGATACTTCGGAAAGAAAAATCTTTTTGGCCTGGCGGAGCATGGCGCGCTCACCGGCGGAGAGCGGACGCTTTGCATTGCGCTCCGTCAAGGCCTTGATTACACCGGCAAGCTCGAGAAGGTCTCCGCTTTTGATGCGTTCCATGTTCTCCCGATAGCGCTGGTTCCAGTTGTCCGTCATGGATGTGTCCAGCTCGGGAATGCGGCGGAAAATGTCATGCACTGTTTCGATGTCTGCGATCGGACGCATTCCGACCGAGCCGCAGGCGTTCATCGGAACCATGACGACCATTCCGGTGCCCTGCAGCTTTAAGACATAGTAATCTCGTGTTTCGCCATCGATACGGCGGCTTTCAATGCGATCGATTACCCCGGCCCCGTGAAGCGGATGGGCAATGCGATCTCCGATAGAGAAGTTCATCGCGTTCCTCCTGCCCGAATAAGGGTCTTTCGTCTTAACTGTTCTGTTTTGCTGTCCATTTTACTGCAATAATATTATACACGAGAAATCCAGCAATAGCAAGCCTTTCCGCCGCTTCGGAGAAATAAAAATCCCTCTGCCTTGCGGCAGAGGGACGAAAATGCGGGAAAGAACGGGAATTACTCCTCCGTGGGGGCCTCGCCGGTGGCGGTGCCGTCCGCAGAGACGGAGTAGACCAGCGCGTCTTCCTGCGGCTCTTCCTCGGCTTCCTCTTCTTCGGGGGCAGCGGCGGGAGCGGGCTCGGACAGGGCGCGGATGGACAGGGAGATCTTGTGCTTCTCGTTGTCGATGTTGGTGATCTTCGCCTCGACAACATCGCCGACGGTCAGGACCTCGGAGGGCTGAGCAATGCGGCGGTTGGCGATCTGGGAGATGTGGATGAGGCCGTCGGTGCCGGGCAGGACTTCCGCGAAGGCGCCGAAGGGCATCAGCTTCACGATCTTGACCTTCGCGATGTCGCCCACGGAGTAGGTGTCGGTGAACACCTTCCAGGGGTTCATGTTCGGGTCGCGGTGGCCGAGGGAGATCTTGTGGTTCTCCTTATCGAAGCTGATAACATAGACATCGATCTTGTCGCCGATGTTCAGAACGTCGGCCGGCTTGTTGATGCGGCTCCAGCTGATCTCGGAAACATGGACCATGCCGTCAATGCCGCCGATGTCGACGAATGCACCGTAAGAGGTCATGGACTTGACAGTGCCTTCATAGTGCTTGCCGACTTCGATCTCGTTCCAGATCTTCTCGGCGCGCTCTTTGCGCTCGCGCTTGCTGACTTCCTTGATGGAGCCGACAACGCGCTTGCGGCCGCGGTTGACTTCGGTGATCTTCAGGCGGACGGTCTGGCCGACCAGTTCGGACATAGCAGCCTCGCGGGGCAGGCCGGTCTGAGAGGCGGGGACGAACACGCGCACGCCGTGGATGGTAACAACGACGCCGCCCTTGTTCTCTTCGGTGACTTTGCCTTCGACGACCGTGCCGTCGGCAGCGGCATTTTCAACATCGGTCCAGGACTTGATGGAGTCCAGGCGCTTCTTGGAGAGCATCACAGTGCCTTCCACGTCGTTCACGCGAACAACGCATGCCTCGACCTTGTCGCCGACATGGATGACATCTTCCGCCTTGACAGCACCGTCATCGGTGAACTCGGTCACGGGGATGTATCCGGAATGCTTGGTTCCCAGGTCAACGGTGACTTCCGTGGGCGTGATGCTGACAACATAACCGGAGACGGTGTCTCCGTTGTATATCGTTCTGATGGAATCTTCCAGCAGCTCATCAAACGTCTTCTCGGAGTCGGGCTTCTCTACGGGCTCGGCTTCAACGGGTGCGGTCTCTTCGGCCGCGGTCGCAGCGACTTCCTCTGCAGTGGTCTCTTCTACCTTGATCTCGTCGCTCATTTTATTTACTACCTCCTTAATGATCCAGGACGGCACGGAGGCACCGGCGGTTATGCCGATACAGCCGTTTTCCGGAAGCAGGGATGTGTTCAGTTCCGACGCATCGGCTACGAAGAAAACCTTCGCGCACAGCTCACGGCACAGTTCCGCCAGATGCAGACTGTTGGCGCTGTGTGCGCCGCCGATGACGATCATCGCATCGCATATCCCGGCCAGGGCGACTGCTTCTCCCTGCCTGCTGGACGTTGCTCCGCATATAGTATCAAATATTTTGGAATTTGTACATATTTTTTTTAATAAATTTTCTGTCAAAATTCGATTTGCTTGAATTTGTGTAGTCTGGAACACGACAGAGAGCGGTTTTTCGGGCATTTCCACGGAACTTTCAAGCCATTTTTCCACCGCAGCCGCGTCCGGGAGCACGACGGCATCGGTGCACCAGCCGCAGATGCCGCGGATCTCGGGGTGGTTCGCATCGCCGATAACGACGATCTGCCGCCCTTTTTCCGATTCCTCGCGGACGATCTTGTGGATGCGCTCCACGAGCGGGCAGGTGGCATCGATCACGGAAACGCCCCGTTCACTCAACTGTTCGTAGGTGCTCTTCCCCACGCCGTGCGCGCGGATGATGACCCGCTCCCCCGCCGGCGCTTCCGAGGGTTCTTCGATGACGCGAAGGCCTTTTCGGCGCAGTGCCTCCACGGCATCGCGGTTGTGGATGAGCTCACCGAGGCAGCAGCACGGCCCGGACGAGAGAGCTTCCTCCGCCATACGGATGGAGCGCTCCACGCCGAAGCAGAAGCCGGCGCTTTTGGCAAGGATGTACTTAGCCGGCATGCCGTCACTCCTTCAGTGCCCAGATGCGGTCCATAAGCTCTTTGGCGAGGCGGTCATAGTCGCCGTGCTCGGTATATTCCGGATAGTACGGCTTGCCGATAATGGTCGGCACTTTGCGGAAGAGCTTTTTATCGCGCGGGATGTATACCGGAACGATGGGCACATGCGTGCGCACCGCCATATGGATCACACCGGATTTCGGTTCCACTACGCGGTCGCCGTGGACACGGGTTCCTTCCGGGAAAACGATGAGCTTCTCGCCGGCCTTCAGCACGCGCAGGCACTGTTTGTAAGACTCGATGTCGCTCTCGCCGCGCCGCACGAATATGGAGCCGGCCTTCTGCATGAGCCAGCCGAAAATAAAGATCTTTCGGGACTCGATCTTCGCGAGGTGGTGGACATAGGTTTTCCGGCGAAGCGCAAAGGAGATGAGGATGGGGTCGGCGATGTTCGAGTGCGGAGCGCAGAAAATGGCCGGGCCTTCGGGGATGTTCTCGCGGCCCACGAACTTCTGCGGATAGATGAGCCAACCGATGGGTCGGAGGACATCATAGATAAGATGATACCAGTTTTCTTTCTTCATAGTGCAAAACGCTCCCGGATCAGAGATCCCACGGCCGCGCAGCTGCCGTCGAAATCGAGATTGGTGGTGTCGAGATGCACGGCGTCCTCGGCTGCGCGAAGCGGTGCTGCGGCGCGTTCGGTGTCGTTTTTGTCACGGTATTCGATGTCGCGGAGGACCTCTTCGAAGGAGATGTCTTTCCCCTTGGCGGCGAGCTCCTTCCGGCGGCGCTCGGCGCGGGACTCCGGGGAGGCCGTGAGGAAGATCTTGAGGCCGGCATCGGGCAGCACGACCGTGCCAATGTCGCGGCCGTCCATGATGACATTCTGCGTGCGGGCAAAGCTGCGCTGCATTTCCATGAGATAGGCGCGCACTTCCGGTATGGCGGAGACATCCGAGGCGTAGATGGAGATCTCCGGCATGCGGATGGCTTCGGAGACATCCTCGCCGTCGAGGTACATTCTCTGCACGCCCTCGGCGTTGTGGCGGAGCTCAATGTGCAGCTCCGGCAGCATGGCGACAACGGCGGCGCTGTCCTTCGAGGCGATGCCGCGGCGGTAGGCCGCGAGCCCCACGGTGCGGTAGATGGCGCCGGTGTCAATATACAAAAAGCCGAAGGTCTCCGCCGTTTTGCGGGCGATGGTGCTCTTTCCCGCGCCGGAGGGGCCGTCCAGGGCTATGGATATCGGTTTCATTCTGCTTTTTCCTCCAAAGGTACCGCGCGTCCCGCCGCTGCGGCGGTGCTCCACGCGATCTGTAAATTATAGCCGCCGGTGCAGGCATCGATGTCCAGGATCTCTCCGGCAAAATAGAGACCGTGCACAAGCTTTGACTCCATCGTGCGGGGATTCACCTCGCGCACGTCCACGCCCCCTGCAGTGATGATGGCTTCATCCACCGGACGGCGCGCTTTGAGCTGCAGGGAGAAATGCTTGATGGTATGTCCGAGCGCAAGGCGCTGCTCGCGGCGGATGCTGTTCACCTTCAGCCGCTCGGGAATGCCGGAGCGTTCGATCACGACCGGGATGATCTTCTGCGGGAGAAGAGCATCGAGGGCGTTGGCAAAGTCGCGGTTGATGTTCTCCGAAAAGTCGCGGAGAATGCGCTCATCGAGCTTTTCCTCCGTGAGCGCGGGTTTCAGGTCGATCTCCATGCGGCAGCGGCTCACATCTTCAGGGAGCTGCGCGCTCGCCGAGAGGACGAGCGGGCCGGATACGCCGAAATGCGTAAAGAGCATTTCGCCCTGTTCGCGATAGAGGAGCTTGTCGCCTTCGAAGAGTGAGAGCGTCACATTGCGCAGGGAAAGGCCCTGCATGCGGGCGCAGTCGTCTTTTGTTTCCACCGGGACGAGCGAAGCGCGGGTCGGGACGATGGTGTGACCGAGGCGCTCGGCAATGCGGTAGCCGTCGCCGGTGGAACCGGTGGCGGGATAGGAAAGGCCGCCCGTGCAGAGGATGACCGCGCGGCAGGGGTGTTCGCCCTTATCGGTGACGGCAGCGCATACGGCACCGTCCGCCGTGCGGATGTCGCGAAGGCGCTCTTTCAAAAAGCGCACGCCTTGGGCGCGCGCCATGCGCTCGAGCGTGTCGGCGATGTCGTCGGCTTTATCCGAAACCGGAAAGACGCGCTCGCCGCGCTCGGTTTTGAGCGGTACGCCGGCTTCTTCGAAAAATTCCTTCACGCTCTCCGGCGGGAAGGCGTAGAGCGAGCTTTTGAGAAAGCGTGCATTCGTGCACACCTTTTGGAGAAACTCCTGCGGTGCGCTGTCGTTCGTCACATTGCAGCGGCCTTTTCCGGTGATGCGGAGCTTTTTTCCCGTTCGGCCGTTCGGTTCGAGCACCGTGACATGAAGGCCCCGGCAGGCTGCCGTTACAGCGGCCATCATTCCCGCTGCACCGCCGCCGACTACGATAACATCAGTTGTTGTCAAGGTTTTCGTAGACCTCATATTCGCTCCAGATGCCTTCCAGACGGCGGAACGTTTCCGAAAGGTTGTCCGGGCGCTGATAGCCGATGGCGACGATGAGAGCGTTGATGAGGCTCATCGGCGCGACGAGGGAGTCGACAAAGGAGACCATGTCGCTTTTGGCGAAAAGGTTGATGTCCGCGACGCCGACAAACGGCGAGGACTGTCCGTCCGTGATGCCGATGGCGGTGGCGCCGGTGGACTTGGCAAACTGCATGGCCTTGATGGTGCGCGAAGAGTAGCGCGGATAGCTGATGCCGATGAACACATCGCCCTCGTGGATGCGGAAGACCTGCTCATACACCTCGCTCACGGATGTGTCGTGGATGAGGCGGACATTGTCGAGGAGAAGGTTCAGATAGAAGCCGAGGAAGCTTGCGAGCGATGTGGACGAGCGCATGCCGACGATATAAATGGTGTGCGCTTTCAGGATCTCATCGACCGCGCGGTTGAAGTCCTCTTTGTTGACTTCCTCGATCGTATTGCGGAGCTTCTCCATGTCGGCCGTCAGTACGGAATCGAGAAGGTTGCCGCGGTCGATCTGCTCTTTGGCGACCTCGATGCGCTGCACGGCGGTGAGACGGTTGCGTACCATCTCCTGCATGGCGCGGCGCATGCCGGGGTAGCCGTCATAGCCGAGCTCGGTAGCGAAGCGTACGACCGTCGATTCGGAAACGCCGACCGTCTCGCCGAGCTTTCCCGCCGTCATAAACGCCGCTTTGTCGTAGTTTTCGGAAATGTAGCGGCAGATCATGCGCTGTCCTTTCGAAAACTTGTGGCTTTCTTTATTCATAAGAGCCAGAATATCCCGCTCCATGTTCATCACCTCAGATAAAACAAATCCCCCGGAAATTTTTCCGGGCGATTCATTTTAGACTTGTTTTCCTGCAAATGCAAGAGTTTTTTGCAATTTTCTTCGGCATATCCTGCAATTCCCGTTTTTTCCGGCGGAAAATCCGGAAATTTATGCAATTTGCCTACCGCAGTGTGTGCAGATATTCCGTTTCTTTCTCCGTGAGATAGCGCCACTGTCCGG
>CAZKGZ010000001.1:20004-35026 GCA_964552365.1 uncultured Oscillospiraceae bacterium
GTTTTGCTCACGCCGTGGGAGGGGTGCGCCATGCGGTTGGCCGTCTCGCCGTCATCGGTGAAGAGCAGCAGGCCCTCGGACATGCAGTCGAGGCGTCCGACCGGGAAAAGACGCACTCCGGCGTCCTGCACGAGTTCGGCGACCGTGGGGCGGTCGTGCGTGTCGTGCATGGTGGTCACATAGCCGCGCGGCTTGTGGAGGACGATATAGGTGTGCTCCTCGGGCAGTGTGAGGCGCTTGCCGTTCAGGCAGACGGTATCGCCCGCTTCCGCTCCGTCGCCGATGGAGGCGACCGCGCCGTTTACGGTGACTTTGCCCGCGCGGATGTATTCTTCCGCTTCGCGCCGAGAGCACACGCCGGCAGCGGCGATGTATTTCTGGAGTCTCATAGTGCGTCCTTTCTCAAAACAAGCACCGCCCTCGATCATCTGCGGGCGGTGCTTTGGTGCGAATGTATGGAGAGCGGCTTATTCCTTCGTCTTCGCTTTGGTGACGATGCCGTCGATGCGGTCGAGGACATCGGGCACCATTTCCACCATTCGGTCTACGGCGGAGAGCGGGGCGTTGTTGATGTTGATCATGCGGCAGGCGCCGTCCTTGATCACGAAGAAGCCCACGGGCTCTACTTTCACGCCCGCGCCGTTGCCGCCGGTGAAGGAAATGCCCTTGCTGCCGGTCGTGCCGCCGGTGCCGATGCCGAAGCTCATGCGCGAAACAGGGATCACGGTAATGCCGTCCGGGGTATTGATGGGCTTGCCGATAATGGTGTCTGCGTCAACCAGCTGCCGGATCTTTCCGATGGTAATATCCATGAGTTCGTTGATTTTATTCTCTTCCATTGTCGTCTTTCCTTTCGTTCATCGCCGCGGCGGTTTCTTCCTTGCGGCTGTTTATTTTCCATTTAATAAACTCGGCACCGAGCGCAAACACCATGTGTACCAGGCGGAAGAGCTGCAGTGAGAGTACGATGCGCAGAGATACAGTCGGCTCATCGGTCGTATAGTCCGCGCCGATCTCGATGTCGCGGCGCAGGACGCGGATCTTTTTGCCCGCGAGAGCCGGGAGAGTTTCCGCGGCGGCACACACCATGCCGTACTGCACGGCCGTGTCATAGGGGTCGCTGCAGGCGACCGTATAATGCAGGCGGAAGAAGTCCACCGTGAAGCTGCGGAAGAAGCGGCCGATGGCGTGCGTTCCCATCCGGAGGAGCGCCATGATCGTATCGAAGTCGAGCTTGCGCTTCGGCTTCACGGTCACGGTGTCGTTTGTTTCCTTTTCCTTGGCGGCAGCGGCTTTTTTCGCGGCCTTGGCATCTTTCTTGGCCTGTTTCTTGGCTTTTTTGGCTTCGGCTTTCCGCTTTTGTGCTTCCGTCATCGGTTTCTTCGGCAGGATCCATATGCGAATGGGCCCCGCTTTGATGCCGAGCTTGAAAATGTCATCGGCATAGATGACATCTACGCCGTACGGCATGAAAAACACAAGCAGGATCAGGACTGCCAGAACAGCCAGTATGATCCATCCAACCAATCACATCACCTCGTTCGGGGTCACTCGACCTCCGTGATTTGCAGTTGCTCGTCTTTATCCGAAGCCGCATCGATGGCGGCCTGGAGTTCCTGAATTCCTTCGCCCGTGGCGACATTCGGCAGCGGCGGCAGCTCCTCGAGAGAGGAGAGACCGACTACGCGGAGGAACTGATCCGTGGTGCCGAAGAGCACCGGGCGGCCCGGCGCTTCCAGCCGTCCGCACGGGGCGATGAGCCCGCGCTCGGAGAGCACGGCGACCGTATAGGAGCTGTCCGTGCCGCGGAGCTGTTCGATATAGGCGCGCGTGACGGGCTGATAGTACGCCACGATGGCAAGCACCTCAAGCGCCGTCGGAGAGAGCTTCGGCTGCGCGCGCTTCTCGAGCGTGAAGCGGACAACATCGTTGTATTCCGCCGCCGTGGTAAGCTGCAGGCGGTTTTCCATACGCACGAGGCGGATGCCCCGACCGTCTTTTTCGTATTCCTTGGCAAGCTGCTCCGCCGCCTGGCGGACATCCCACGGCTCTGCGCCGAGGACCTTGGCTATGCGCTCGGTTTCCACACTGTCGCCCGCCGCAAAGAGGATGGCCTCCAGCGCAGGGCGGATCTCCTGAATCGTCATTTATTCTTCCGTATCCGTGAGCACGCGGCTCACATCGTAATTTCCTTCCTCGCCGTCCACATGGATCTGTCCGTCGGAGCACAGCTCCAGTACGGAGAGAAACGTTGCGACGAGCTCGCTGCGGCTTTTGCACACGCGGAACATGTCGGTGAGCGACATATGGCCGCCTTTATCGAGGAGTTTGAGGATCTGTTCGCTTTTATCGTGTACGCTGAAGATGATGGGTTTCGGGGCGGCGCGGCGGAGCGACTCGTTTTCCTCCGGCGGCGTTTCCCCCGAGCCGCGCAACAGGATCTGCGCGAGCGCGCTGAGGAGCTCGTCGGGCGTGTGCCGGTAGTCATACGGATGATCCGGCAGGGGGAGCATGCCGCGCGTGTGCATTTTCATGCCCTGCTCGGCCATGGTACCGATCTGCGGCGCCACTTCGCGCACAGCCGCGATCGCATCGCGGTTTTTGAGCTGCTCAAGAGCGGAGACGAGGACTTCGAGTTCGGTCGGCTCTTTTTCCTCCGTCAGGAGCATTTTGGTTTTGATGTACATGAGGTGCGATGCCATCTGGACAAATTCGCTCGCGACCTCCAGATCCATCTCCTGCATTTTCTGCAGGTAGGCGAGATACTGGTCGAGCAGGTCGGAGATCTTGATATCGCGGATCTCGATCTTGTCCTTGGCAAGCAGCATCAGGATGAGGTCGAGAGGCCCGGTAAAATCCTCCAGCTCATCGCGGGAGTGGACAACGCCCTCAAGATGATAGCTCGGTTCCTGAATCATTCCGTTCTTTGCCTTTACACAAAATGCGTCACCAGCCGAAAGCCCAGTTCGGCAATGACAAAAAGCTTATCAAAGAGCCATTCCGTCACGTTGGCCAGCGGTTCTCCGAGCACTTTCGTGGATACGAGGATGAGGAGGATGACCATGCCGTAACGTTCATAGCGCATGAGCTTATAGTATGCCTCGTCCGAGACGAGAGAAAAGAGCACCTTGCTTCCGTCGAGCGGCGGGATGGGGATGATGTTGAATACCGCAAGAGCAAGGCTCAGGTAGGCCGTAGTCGAGAGGAGATCCAAAGCATAGCTTCCGACGGTGCCGCCGTGATAGTAGAGCGGGTAGAAGAGCAGACCGTACAGGAAGAGGAACACCGCGCAGATGATCACATTGCTGACCGGCCCCGCCAGTGCGGTGAGCGCCATGCCCTTTTTCGGGTTTTTGAAGCGGCGCATATTGACCGGCACAGGCTTGGCCCAGCCGAACTTGAAGACGACCATCATGAGAAGGCCCATGATGTCGATGTGCTTCAATGGGTTGAGCGTGAGGCGGCCGGCGTCCTTCGCCGTGGTGTCGCCGAGGCGGTAGGCGACATAGCCGTGGGAGAGCTCGTGGAGCGTGATGCAGATGAGCGACGGGATCACATTGAGCAGCAGCTTCACCGGCACGCTCCAGTCGAGATTGTTCCAAATTTCAGCCAATTCGTTCATATAGGACTATATTAACAAATTCCTCTGCAAAATACAACAGTTAAATATTGTTTTCGATGAACCCGAGGAGCTCGTGCCGTCCGACTTTGGCGGTGCAGGAGTACAAAATCAGGGGAAATTCCTCGTCAATGCCGAAAACATCGCGGATCTTCGCAAGATTCGGCTCGATCTCACTTTTTTTGAGCTTGTCGCATTTATTGGCAACAATGACGAACGGACGCCCCGCGTCGAAGAAATATTCCGCCATCGTCACGTCGTCCGCCGTGGGAGCATGGCGCGCATCGACGATGAGCACGCCTACGGTGAAGAGGTTCGGCTCCTGGAAGAAATCTTCCATGAGGACGCCCCAGCGGCGGCGCTCATCGCCCGACACGCGGGCGTAGCCGTAGCCGGGAAGGTCGATAAAATAGGTGCCGTCCACATCAAAGTAGTTCACCTGCACGGTCTTTCCGGGCGTGCCGCCCACGCGGGCGAAATTTTTGCGGTTGAGGAGCGAATTGATGACCGAGGATTTGCCGACATTCGATCTTCCCGCGAACGCGACGGCGGCACGACCGTCGCGGTAAAAGCCTTTCTTGTCGGCGGCAGAGCGCAGAAACTGCGCCTTTTGTGTATTCATTCCGCGCTTTTCTCCTTTGCCGGACGGAGGGCCTTTTCCAGCACCTCATCCATGTGCGAGACCGGTGTGAAGGTGAGCGCATCGCGCACTCTCGGATCCATTTCCGCAAGGTCGCTCACATTGCCTTCGGGCAGGAGCACCTCGTGGATGCCGATGCGGAGTGCCGCCATGGCCTTTTCCTGAATGCCGCCGATGGGCAGCACGCGGCCGCGCAGCGTGATCTCGCCGGTCATGGCGATGTCGCAGCGCACGGGGCGGTCGGTGAGGGCGGACACGACGCAAAGGCAGATGGCCGCGCCGGCGCTCGGACCGTCCTTCGGTACGGCGCCTTCGGGGAAGTGCAGGTGGATGTCGGTCTTTTTGTGGAAGTCGGGGTCAATGCCGAGCTCCGTGGTGCGGCTGCGGATGTAGGTAACCGCCGCATGGCAGGATTCCTTCATCACATCGCCGAGGTTGCCGGTGAGCTCGAGCCGCCCGCTGCCGGGGACGACGGCACATTCCACATCGAGCACCTCGCCGCCGACGCTCGTCCAGGCGAGGCCGTGCACGAGACCGACGGAGTCGGAGGTAAAGTTGACCTCGGGCTTGAACTTCACGGGGCCGAGCCACGGCTCAAGCTCACCGGCGTTCAGGCGAAGGCTCTTGCGCTCGCCGGAGGCGATGCCGCGCGCCGTTTTGCGGCAGACGGCGGCCAGCTCGCGCTCGAGCATACGCACGCCGGACTCGCGGGTGTAGAGCGCGATGATCTCGCGCATGGCATCATCGCTGATGCGCAGCTGATGGCCGGTAAGGCCGTGCTTGGCGCGCTGCTTCGGGAGCAGGTGCTGCCTGGCGATCTGCAGCTTTTCCTCGTCCGTGTAGCTGCCGAGCGTGATGATCTCCATACGGTCGAGCAGGGCACGGGGAATGGTGTCCGTGGTGTTGGCGGTCGTTATAAAGAAAACTTCGGAAAGGTCGAAGGGGATCTCGAGGAAGTGGTCGCGGAAGGTGCTGTTCTGCTCGCCGTCGAGCGCTTCGAGAAGCGCCGCGGAGGGGTCGCCGCGGTAGTCGGAGCCGAGCTTGTCGATCTCGTCGAGTACGAGCACCGGGTTGCGGGTGCCGGCCTGCTGAATGCCGGCGATGATGCGTCCCGGCATGGCACCGACATAGGTTTTGCGGTGGCCGCGGATCTCGGCTTCGTCGTGTACGCCGCCGAGGGAAATGCGGGCGCATTTGCGGTTCGTGGCGCGGGCGATGCTCATGGCGATGCTCGTTTTGCCGACGCCCGGAGGGCCGACAAGGCAGAGCACGCCGCCCTTGACCTGCGCCGAGAGCTGACGCACAGCGAGGTATTCGAGGATGCGGTCCTTCACTTTGGTGAGGCCGTAGTGGTCTTCGTCGAGGATCTTCTGCGCATGGGCAATGTCCGTAACATCCTTGGTGCGGGTGTTCCACGGCAGTTCCAGACAGACATCGAGATAGGAGCGCAGCACCGTGCTCTCCGCCGAGCCGAACGGCTGCTTGGAGAGGCGGGAGAGCTCTTTGAGGAGCTTCTTTTCGATCTCCTCATCAAGGTTCAGCGCCGTGATCTTCTCGCGGTACTCTTCGATCTCGTCGGTCTCGGAGCCTTCGCCGAGTTCCTCCTGAATGACGCGCATCTGTTCGCGCAGGAAGTAGTCCTTCTGGCTCTTCGCCACGCGCTCTGCGGCGGTGGACTGCAGGTTTTGCTGGATGTCCATGATCTCGAGCTCGCGGTGGAGCATATCGCAGAGCATATTGAGGCGCTTCATCGGGGAAAGTTCTTCCAACAGGAGCTGCTTTTCCGCCGGCTGCAGGAAGACATTCTGCGCGATATAGTCGGAGACGAAGCCGGGGTCGGAGCTTTCCGCCGAGCGCAGAAGGACCTCCGGGCCGACAGAGCCGGAGGCGGAGGCGTATTCCGCGAAGAGGTCGTTGCACGAGCGGATGAGGGCGGTGCACTCGAGATCCGAGGTGTCCTCCTGCGCATCCGCCAGGGGCTGTACATTGGCCCACAGCGACGGAGCTTCCGCCGTGATGCGCAGAAGCTTGGCGCGGTAGAGGCCGTCGACGATGCACTTCACATTCCCCCCGCCGGGTCCGCGCAGGATCTGGCTCAGGCGGCAGACGGTGCCGACATCATAGAGGTCTTCGCGGTGCGGCGCATCGCAGGTGATGTCCCGCTGCGCCACAAGGAAGATCATGCGGTCGGTGCCGATGGCGGCGTTGAGCGCGGCCATGCTCATCGGGCGCTCCACATCAAAGTGCAGCACCGTTCCCGGAAACACCGATACGCCGCGCAGGGCAAGCGTCGGCAGAGTCATGATTTTATGGGTAAGGGTGATATCAGCCATAGTTTCTCCTTCATGGGGCAGCACCGCCGATGGCACGGTGCGGTGCTGCTATAGCAAACGAGCGGGGACGAGCCCCGCTGTTTGTTACGCAATGTCGGCGTTGTTGTTGCGAAGTGTCACGGGCGGCGTGCCGTTTTTCACGCAGTCTGCCGTGACGATGACACGCTTGATGCTCTTGTCCGAGGGGACGCGGAACATGATGTCGGTCATGATCTTCTCGAGAATGCTGCGCAGTCCGCGCGCGCCGATCTCCATCTCGAGTGCCTTGTCGGCAATGGCCTCGATGGCGGCGGGCTCGAACTCGAGCTTTACATCGTCGAGTGCCATGAGGGCGATATACTGCTTCGTGATGGCGTTCTTCGGCTCGGTCAGGATGCGTTTGAGTGCTTCGCGGTCGAGCGAGTTGAGCGGCGTGATCACGGGGAGGCGGCCGACGAGCTCGGGAATGATGCCGTATTTGATGACATCGTGCTGCTGCACGCGGGCGAGGATCTCGCCGAGATTTTTCTCTTTCTTGCTCGAGATCTCCGCGCCGAAGCCCATGCTCTTGCGGTCGAGGCGGTTTTCGATGATCTTATCGAGGCCGTCAAACGCGCCGCCGCAGATGAAGAGAATGTTCGTCGTGTCGATGTGGATGAACTCCTGCTGCGGATGCTTGCGTCCGCCCTGCGGGGGCACGGCGGCCACGGTGCCTTCGAGGATCTTCAGCAGTGCCTGCTGCACGCCCTCGCCGGAGACATCGCGCGTGATGGACACATTCTCGCTCTTGCGGGAAATTTTGTCGAGCTCATCGATGTAGATGATGCCGCGCTGCGCGCGCTCCACATCGAAGTTTGCCGCCTGCAGAAGGCGGAGAAGGATGTTCTCCACGTCCTCGCCGACATAGCCGGCTTCGGTGAGCGTGGTGGCATCGGCGATGGCAAACGGCACATCGAGCACGCGGGCGAGCGTCTGCGCAAAGAGCGTCTTGCCGCTGCCGGTCGGTCCGATGAGGAGGATGTTGGACTTCTGCAGTTCAACATCGGTCTTCTTGCCGTAGTAGATGCGCTTATAGTGGTTGTAGACCGCCACGGAGAGCGCGACCTTTGCCGCTTCCTGACCGACAATGTGCTCATCGAGCACTTTTTTGATCTCCGCCGGCTTCGGAAGGTCCTTTATCGGCGGGGAGCTGATGCTCTCTTCGGAGAAGCTGTCCTCTTCGGGCGCGTCCTCCTGCACGATGTCCATGCACAGGCGCACGCAGTCGCTGCAGATATAGGAGCCGTTGCCGGCGATCAGTTTCGTGACCTGGTCCTGCGTCCGCCCGCAGAAGGAGCAGCGGACGCGCTTATCGTCTCTTGCCATACGTTTCCTCTGAATTATCTTTTATAAATGACCTTGTCGATAAGGCCGTACTCGCGCGCGTCTTCGGCGATCATCCAGTTGTCGCGCTCGGAATCGGCCTTGATCTGCTCGGGGGTCTTGCCGGTGATCTCCGCAAGGATGCGGTTCTGGCGATCCTTCACCTTCAGGAAATGCTCTACATCGATCTCCATGTCGGTGACTTTGCCCTGCGTACCGGCCGAGGGCTGGTGGATCATGATCTCCGCGTTGGGCAGCGCGATGCGCTTGCCCTTGGCGCCCGAAGCGAGCAGGAATGCGCCCATGGAGGCCGCCATGCCGATGCAGATGGTGGATACATCGCACTTGATGTACTGCATCGTGTCGTAGATGGCCATGCCGTCGGTCACGGAGCCGCCGGGGCTGTTGATGTACATCTGAATGTCCTTATCGGGATCCTGCGCTTCGAGATAGAGAAGCTGCGCCACGACAAGGCTGGCGGAGGTGCTGTTGACCTCTTCGCCGAGGAAGACGATGCGGTCGTTCAGCAGACGGGAAAAAATATCGTAGGAGCGCTCTCCGCGGGAGGTCTGCTCCACAACATACGGTACAAGACTCATACTGTAAGTCCTCCTTTTGAGAAAAATGCACGAACTGCATATAGGCTTTACGGGAAAAGGCAGAAAGTGCCTTTTCCCGTGGGTATTTGATGTGATAGGAGAATTACTCGGCCTTTTCCTCGGCGGGCTCTTCCTCTTTCTTCTCGACGGCAACACCGTTCTCGGCGATGAGAGCAACGGCGCGGTCGCGGCGGAGCTGTGCGGTGAGACCCTCGACATCGATGGCCTTCTCCACATCTTCGACCTTCATGCCGTAGGCCTCGGCGAGCTTTTCGTACTCGGCCTTGAGGTCATCCTCGGTGATCTCGATGTTCTCCGCCTTGGCGACGGCAGTGAGCAGGAGCTCGGTGCGGGTCTGCTTCTCGGCGGTCGGGCGGGTGGTCTCGCGGAACTTCTGCACATCGGTGCCGATCATGCTGAGGTAATCCTCAAACTTGAGGCCCTGGTTGGCCATGTAGCGGGCATACTCGTTGAGGATGCCGTCCATGCGCTCCTCGACCATGGAGGCCGGGATGTCGACGGTCATGTTGGCAGCAGCGGCATCTACGAGAGCATCTTCGAAAGCGTTCTTCGCGGAGGTCTCTTTCTCCTTGACGGCGTTGGCGCGGATGTCGGCCTTCAGCTCATCGAGGGTATCGAAGTCGTTGTCCTTCGCGAACTCGTCGTCGAGCTCGGGCAGCTCCTCGACCTTGACGGCGTTGCACTTTACATGGAACACGACGGCCTTGCCGGCGAGGTCCTTGGCATAGTTCTCGGGGAAGGTGATGTCGAGGTCGCGCTCATCGCCGGCGGACATGCCCACGACCTGGCTCTCAAAGCCGGGAACGAAGGTGTTGGAGCCGAGGACGAGGTCCTGGTTCTCCGCGGTGCCGCCGTCGAAGGGGATGCCCTCGAGGGTGCCGCAGTAGTTGATGTTCACGGTGTCGCCGTCCTGCGCGGCGCGCTCGACGGTAACGATGCGGCCGTTCTGCTTGCGCAGGCGCTCGATGTGGCTGTCGACCTCTTCGTCGGTGACTTCGACGGAGGGCTTCACAGCCTCGAGGCCCTTATACTGGCCGAGGGTGACCTCGGGATAAACATCGGTGCTGAAGCTCAGGAGAGCGCCGTTTTCCTCGGTGACCTTGGCATCGAGCATGGAGGGACGGCCGACGGTCTCGAGCTTCTCCTCGGAAACGCCGTACGCGAAAGCTTCGTTCGCGGCGCCTTCGAAAGCGTCCTCATGGAAGACGTCCTTGCCGTACATGCCTTCGATGACCATACGGGGGGCTTTGCCCTTGCGGAAGCCGGGGACCATGATGCGGGCGCGGGCCTTGCGGTAGGCACCTTCGACGTACTTCTCAAACTCGGCGGCGTCGAGCTCGACATCAAAGGTAACGGTATTCTTTTCTTTGTTGGTGTTCTTGACGATCATTGTGGGGGTTACTCCTCTCTATATTTCAGCTTCTACTGAATACAATATAATGATGAAAATCGTGCCGGAAACGGCAAGCCGATGTATTATATCAAATTCAAAAATAAAATGCAACGGATTATCGCACCTTAAATGGGATAAAATCGAGAAAATCTGCCGAAATGAGCCGGTATTTCACGCCGTCGCTCTCTCCGTTGAACGCCGTGCGGCATCCGTATCCATGTATATGACCATAGTAGCACTCATGTACGCCGTACTTCGCGAGCATCGCGAGGATCTCCGGGCAGGTGTAGCGAAGGTACAGCGGCGGGTAGTGGAGGAAAACGAGCTTCTCCCTCTCCCCCGCGCTTTTGAGCGAGGTTTCGAGGCGGCCGACTTCGCGGAGAAGGATCTTGGTGTCGTGCTCCGTGCCGGTCTCTTCGTCCTTGAACCAGCCGCGCGTGCCGCACAGGGATACATCGCCCCACTCGGCGGAGTTGTTGTGCAGGAGTGAGAGCGTATCGAGATGATTTTCTTTGAAAAAGGCGTTCATCTTTGCCGCCGTCGTCCACCAGTAGTCGTGGTTGCCCTTGACCATGAGCTTCTTTCCGGGGAGGCTGTTGAGGAATTGAAAGTCCGGCAGCGCCTCCTCGAGGCTCATCGACCAGCAGAAGTCGCCGCAGATGACGCAGGTGTCGTCCTCGTGCAGCAGGTCGAACCCGCGGCGGATCTTGTCGGTATAGCCGACCCAGCGCCCGCCGAAGGCTTCCATGGTCTTCTCCGGCGCCCCGATGGCCAGGTGCAGGTCGCCGATCGCAAAAAGGGACATACTCCCTCCTTTTCCGTCAGTCCAGAGTAAAGGCGTTTTCCCAGTGGTGAATTTCCGGATGCGCGCTCGCCGTTCCCTCGGGAGCGTAGACCTCGATCACATCAAAGCGCGGCTGAAGCTTCTGCGGGTTGGCCTGAAGCCACTGCTCCGCGGCCGCCGCGATGCGCCGGCGCTTGGAATAGGTAACGAATTCGCGTGCTTCGGCGAAAGCGGCATTTTTGCGCAGCTTCACTTCCACGAACAGGATATATTTCCGGTCGGCGGCGATGACATCGATCTCGCCGAGACGGGTGCGGTAGTTCATGCCGAGGATGCGGCAGCCTTTTTTGCGGAGGTACTCCGCCGCAGCGGCTTCGCCGAATCGGCCGAGCAGCATCGTGCCGCTCAATGCATTTTCCTCAGATAGGTCGGGCGGTGGATCGGCGAGGGGCCGAATTCACGCAGCGCCGCATAGTGTGCCTTCGTGCCGTAGCCCTTGTGGGCGGCGAAGCCGTACTCCGGATAGAGCGCGTCCATATCGTCCATAAAGCGGTCACGCGTGACCTTGGCGAGGATGGAGGCCGCCGCGATGGAGGCGCACAGGCTGTCGCCCTTTACGACCTTTACGGCGGGGATGGCGAGGGTGTTTTTATCGTTTCCGTCCACGAGGGCGAGGGCCGGGACAGGGTCGAGCTCGGCGATGGCGCGGTCCATGGCAAGGTAGGTGGCGCCCTTGATGTTCAAAAGCTCGATCTCCTCCACCGTAGCAAAGGCGATGCCGAACGACACGGCTTCCTCGCAGATGATGTCATAGAGCTCCTCACGCTTTTTTGCCGAGAGCTTTTTGGAATCGTTGAGTCCGGGGATCTCGATATTCTCGGGCAGGATGACCGCAGCGGCGCACACGGGGCCGGCAAGAGGGCCGCGGCCCGCTTCGTCCACGCCGCAGAAGGGCGTTTTGTCGCCCGCGAGCGTGCGCTCGTATTCGTACATGGTCTCTTCCATATTTACGGCCTTTCCAGTGTCATGCGTCCGAGCTTGCCCTCGCGGTATTCGTCGAGGAGGACATGCGCCATGCGTTCGGTGTTGACCTCCCCGCCGGAGATGAGGAAGCCGCGCTTGCGCGCCGCCGCTTCGAGCAGCTCATAGCCGGGGGCTTCGGGGTCGGGCGTGAATTTATAGCGTGCTTCCACCGCGCCGGGGTAGAGCTCGCGCAGCCGCTCTAAGAGCTTGGAAGCAACAAGCTCCACATCGAGAATGTTGTCGTTGATGGCGCCCGTCCACGCGAGGGAGTAGCCCACCTCGGGCGACTCGAATTTCGGCCAGAGGATGCCGGGGGTGTCGAGCAGGAGAAGGCCGCCGTTGAGGCTGATCCACTGTTTGCCGCGTGTGACGCCCGGGCGGTCGCTCGTCTCTGCTGCCTTGCGTCCGGCAAGGCGGTTGATAAAGCTGGATTTTCCGACATTCGGCACGCCGAGCACCATGAAGCGCAGCGCTTTGCCGACCTGTCCCTTAGCTTCGGCGCGTTCGATTTTTTCTTTGAGCAGCGTGCGGGCCGCTGTCGGGAAGGCATTCACGCCGCGGCCGCTCTTGCAGTCCATTTCGAGGGCGATCACGCCCTCATGCGTGAGTGCCTTTTTCCACTGCGCGGTGGCGGCGGCATCGGCCTGATCGGCGCGGTTGAGCACGATGAGGCGCGGCTTGCTGCCGACGATGCGCTCCACATCCGGGTTGCGGCTGGAGTTGGGGATGCGCGCATCACGCAGCTCCACCACGGCGTCCACGAGACGGAGGTTGTCCTCCATCATGCGGGTCGCCTTTTTCATATGCCCGGGGTACCAGTTGATCGTTGATTCGTTTCCCATCAGCCGATCCACCCTATGCGGCTCCAGTCGCGCCCGTCGCCGTCGTCGCCGGGCAGGAGCAGGAAGAACGCCTTGCCGAGAATGAGCCGCTCGTCCACACAGCCGATGCGGTCATCGCGGCTGTCGGTCGAGCCGTTGCGGTTGTCGCCCATGACGAACACGCAGCCCTCCGGCACGGTGACGGAGTCGCCGAAGTCGATGCGGCGGTAAGTGGGCTCGTAGGTGTACGGCTCGTCGAGCGCGACGCCGTCGACATACACGATGCCGGCGTCGAAGTCGATGGTGACCGTCTCCCCTTCCGTGGCGATGACGCGCTTGACGATCGGTTCGGTGTTGAAGCTCTCCTTGCGGAGAACGACGATGTCGCCGCGTTTGGGCGTATAGAAAAGATTCGATACGAGGATGCGGTCGCCCGGGTGGAGCGTGTTGAGCATCGAGGTGCCGACAACGCCGTTTACGCGGACGAGGAAGGTGAAAATGAGAACGCAGGCAAAGAGCGCCACAACGAGAGACTGGATCCAGTCAAATGTCTCTCCGCGGCGTTCCTTGAGTTTTCTCTTTTTGATCTCGGGCCAGGTTTCGTTCATACGGGGTACACTCCCTTGTTATTTGCTGCGGCAGTCCGCAAGATGCTCCTCCAGATATTCGGACGCCTGTCCGAGGAGCGAGAGGATGCACCGGTCGGCACTTTCACTGTCCCGCTGCGCGATGGCTTCCGTGAGCTGCCGGATCTTCGGGATGCCGGTTTGAAATTCGGTGCGGTTTTTGTAGTGCTCGGATATGAGGTTGCGGATCATTTTTTCAAAGCTCCGGAAAACGATGGAGTATGCGGCGTTGCCGGAGATATCGACGAGGCACTTATGATAGAGGTACACGGCCTCGGCGGCGTTTTTCTTTTCGGCGGCATAGACCGCGTCGGTACGCTCCCGAAGAAGGGAAAGCGTTTCCGGCGTGAGCTTTTCGCACGCGAGTCGCGTGCATTCGCGCTCGATGAGGATGCGGAACTCCATGAAATCGCGGAAGAGCTTCGGGTCGAGGATGGCGGAATCGTAGCTCATGATGGAAGCGAGCGTTTCGGGCGTGGCGGACTTCACATATTCCGCGACAAACGCGCCCTTGCGCGGGACGATGCGCAGGAAACCCATGCGGGCGAGATCGAGCATGCCCTGATTGACGGAGCCGCGGCTGATGCCAAGCTCGGCGGCGAGTTCACGCTCGGGCCGTATCCTGTCCCCCGGGCGAAGTTCGCCGGAGAGGATGCGCCCTTTCATCGTTTCGATGAACTGCGCTTTTCGGTTTTTTTCGTCATTGGAAAGCATAGTTCTCACCTTACCATCATAATCCAAATTTATATTATACGGCATTTTTTGAAAAAATCAAGTGTGGTCGATGAAATAATGCCACAGGGCATGAAAAAGCGGCCCGGTTTTCCGGGCCGCTTTAGTTTGCGGTCTATTACCCGATATAGAGGGTGCTGGAGGCGGTGATGGCGTCGAGGGACTTGCCGCTGTAGGTGCCGTTGAAGTACCATGTGACGCTCACGGGGATGCTGCCTGTCGAGACATTCACGGTCGTGCTGCCGAGATAGGTTTCGGTGAGGCCGACATTCTCGAGGTGGATGGCGCTCGAGGAGGCGTACGATACGGCGCCGTTCACATTGAACTGGATGTCGCCGACGCGGTCGCCGGTGGTGAGGGCGTAGGAAACGGCGTAGACATCGAGCTTGAGCGTGGGCGTCGACTCACCGGAGAGGTACCAGCGGACGCAGATATTCAGGTTGGCACCGGTGTCGGAGTAGAAGGAGCCGCTGCCGCTGTACGAGGGGACAGCCGTGGGAGCCGCCGTGGGTACCGGCGTGGGAGTCGGAGCCGATGTGGGAACGGGCGTCGCGGTCGGCTTGGCCGTGGGCGCGGGTGTTGCTGTGGCGTTCGGTGCGCGCATGAAACGAGGAAAGCGACTTGTGCTTCGGAGCGTGGCGGCGCTGGCGTTCGCGCTGGCGGCAGGCTGCGCGACCGAGCACTACATGGTGGATGCGCGGCATCCCGAAATCGCGTTGACCGCCGATGGTGGCGTGACCTACCGCGGCCGGTACGTGGACCCGGAAGACCTGCCGGGTCTGCTGAAGAAATCCGGTCTCGACCGCGAGGACACGATCAACATCTACTGTCCGGACGGCGTGAACGACTGGCGGCTGCAGCGGCGCGTGATGGCGATCCTCTCGCGCAACGGCTTCACGCGGCCCATGCTGGTCGGCGCCCGTCGGGCGTACTCGGAGTCGCGGCCGAAGGGCGCGCGGCAGAAGACCGGCAAGTGAGCGGTTCTTTCATTGGATACAGACCATGCGCATTGTTGACTGCGACTATTTTGTCATTGGCTCGGGCATGAGCGGACTCATGACGGCGCTGCACCTGGCTTCGGCCGGGAAGG
>CAZKGZ010000002.1:0-13858 GCA_964552365.1 uncultured Oscillospiraceae bacterium
AAAGAAAATGGGCGTTATTCAACACTTTTTGCGTGAAAGTGTGAATTGATGACAAAACAACAAAATTGCCTCGTTTGTACGATAATTCTGTTAATTTTTGTTTCATTTCTGCCATTGTGACAATAAAATACCAAATATTGCGCATATCATTTGTTAATGTTGGCCATAAAAAGGTTGACGCGGCCGCGACTCTGTGGTAATCTGACGGTGCAAGGAACAAGAGAGTGAACATGAAGCAACACTCTGTTCAGTAACAACCAACTGTAAAAAAGAGGAGGACGCACAACAATGACAAAACGCATTGAAGGCATCACATCCGTAGAGACCCTGGATGAGGCTCTGCCGCTGATCCGCGCCGATCAGGAGATCTACGCCACGTTTACGCAGGAGCAGGTGGATACCATCTGCGAAAAGGCGGCTATGGCCGTTTCCAAAATGCGTATCCCTCTCGCCAAGATGGCCTGCGAAGAGACCGGCTACGGCTGCGTCGTTGACAAGGTCACCAAGAACCAGTACGCCTCCGAGCATATGTGGAACTACATGCGCCTGAAGAAGACCTGCGGCATCATCGAAGAGAACAAATCCGCCGGTACGATGCGCATCGCTTCCCCGAAGGGCGTTATCGCCGCCATCACCCCGACGACGAACCCGACGTCCACCACCATCTATAAGATCCTGATGGCGCTCAAGACCCGCAACGCCATCCTCCTCTCCCCGCACCCCCGTGCGGTAAAGTGCTCCATCGCCGCCGCGAAGATCATGCGTGAGGCTGCCATCGAAGCCGGCATGCCCGAGAACATCATCACCTGGATCTCCACTCCGGCTCTGGACATCTCCGACAAGCTCATGAAGAGCGTCGACCTCGTCATCGCCACCGGCGGCGCCGGCATGGTGAAGGCGGCCTATTCCTCCGGCACCCCGGCCATCGGCGTCGGCCCCGGCAACTGCAACGTCGTCATCGACGAGAGCGCCGACCTGCGCATGGCCGTCGAGTCCATCATCCACTCCAAGACATTTGATAACGGCATGATCTGCGCAGCCGAGCAGCACGTCACCGTTCTCGCGAGCGTGTACGACGAAGTCAAGAGACTCTTCCAGGAGGCCCGCTGCTACTTCCTCAACGACGAGGAAGCCGAAAAGGTCGCCGCGGTGTTCTTCAACGAAAAGAACCACGGCGTAAAGCCGCCCGCGGTCGGACAGACGGCCAACCGCCTCGCCGAGATGGCCGGCATCACCGTTCCCTACGACACCAAGGTCCTCATTTACGAGACGAACGACACCTCGCACGACTGCCCGTGGGCCAATGAGAAGCTCACCACCCTGCTCGGCATGTACAAGGCCGAGACGCTCGACGAGGCTTACGACATCTGCTATAAGCTCGTCAACGAAGGCGGCGCCGGCCACTCCGCCGCGCTCTACGTTGACCCGACCGAGGAAGAGAAGATCCGGAAGTTCGGTCTGCGCATGAAAGCCGGCCGCATCATCATCAACCAGCCCACCTCCTTCGGCGGCATCGGCGACCTCTACAACTTCGACATTGCCCCGTCCCTCACGCTCGGACCCGGCTCCGCCGGACACAGCGCCTTCATGGGCAACACCAACTGCGACCAGCTCATCGACATCAAGACCGTTACCATCCGCCGCGAGAACATGCTCTGGCTGCAGCTCCCCAAGAAGGTCTACCACAAGACCGGCTGCACTCCGGTCGCTCTGCGCGAGCTGAAGGAAGTCTACAACTTCAAGCGCGCCTTCATCGTGACCGACGCCACGCTCTATCAGCTCGGCGCCTGCGATGCCATCATCAACCAGCTGCGCGATCTCGGCATCGCCACCGCGGAGTTCTTCGACATCCGCGTTGACCCGCAGATCCAGGACGCCATGAAGGGCCTCCCGAAGATGCACGAGTTCCAGCCCGATGTCATCATCGCCGTCGGCGGCGGCTCCGCCATCGACACCGCGAAGATCATGTGGATCATGTACGAGAACCCCGAAGAGGGCTTCCTCGATATGGCCACCATCTTCCTGGATATCCGCAAGAGAATTCGCTTCTTCCCGCAGATGGGCAAGAAAGCCAAGCTCGTGTGCATCCCCACCACCGCCGGCACCGGCTCCGAGTGCACGCCGTTCACCATCATCTCCGATGCGAACACCGGCATGAAGTGGCCTCTCATCGGCTATGAGATGATGCCCGAGATGGCCATCATCGACGCGCAGAACATGATGACGCTGCCGCCGCGCGCCACCCAGGCCTCCGGCTACGACGTCCTGACCCACGCGGTCGAGGCATATGTCTCCACCTTCGCCACCGAGTACACCGACGGCATGTGCCGCGACGCCACGAAGATGGTGTTCGATTACCTGCCGCGCGCCTATAAGAGCGCCTTCCGCGGCGCGAAGGCCGACCCCGTGGCCCGCGAGAAGATGGCGGACGCCTCCGCTATTGCCGGCATCGCGTTTGCCAATGCGTTCCTCGGCATCAACCACTCGCTGTCCCACAAGCTCGGCGGCTGGTTCCACATTCCGCACGGCACCGCCAACGCCCTCCTGTTCCCGTTCGTCTGCCGCTTCAACGCGCAGCGTCACCCCTACAAGATGGGCACGTTCTCCCAGTACAAGTATCCGCAGGCATTTGAGCGCTATGTGAAGCTCGGCGAGCTCATCGGCGTGAAGGGCGCAACGGATGAGGAGACCTTCGAGAACTGGATCAAGGCCTGCGAGAACCTCAAGAAAGAGATCGACATCCCCGAGACCATTCAGGATTGGCTCGTGCTGGCTCACCCCGAAACGAGCGCCGAAGAGTGGGAACAGAAGTTCCTCGCGGCGGTCGACCAGATGTCCGAGTGGGCGTTCCACGATGCCTGCACCGGCTGCAACCCGGTCTACCCGACCATCGGCGAACTCAAGGGCTGCTACCTCAAGGCCTTCTACGGCGAGAAGAAGTACACCGAGAAGTACGGCGACACCTGGGAGATCGAGGTCACTCTGCCGACCGAGACCCACGCCGCCTACCCGATGGGCCTGCCCGCCGACCTCGGCGTCGAAAAGACCGGCGGCTTCAACTGATACCGCTCGCGGCAGTTCCTCACGGTCCTGCCAAACAAAAAAGAGAGCCGGTGCTTCGGCATCGGCTCTCTTGTGATAACGAGAGAAAGGAATGAAGTGCCGAATGGCTCAGACACTTTTTCTTCCCAAAAAGATCTATTTCAAAACGGGCTGCACGCCGGTGGCGCTGCGTGAGCTCTCGGAGGTGTACGGCTGCCGCCGCGCACTGCTCGTGACGGACGCGAAGCTCTACCGGAACGGCACGGCTTCGCAGGTCATCGACCTCCTGCGCAAAAAGGGCATCCGCACGGCGGAGATCTTCACGATCTCCGACCCCGTGAAGCTCTCGGAGCTGCACGCCGCGGTGCCGAAGCTCAACGAGTTCGCACCGGACGCCATCCTCGGCGTCGGCGGCGGGAACGCCCTGAGCGCCGCAAAACTTCTGGCGGCTCTGTATGAAGACCCGGAGCTTGATCTCACGGATGAGACCGCGCTTCCCGCGTACACGAAGGCCGGACTCGCCCTGCTCGCCGCAGACTTATCGTCCGGCGGCCAGAGCTCCATGCTTGCCGAATTTGAGGACGACGCAGGGGAGAGACACACCGTGTGCAGCCGCAATCTGCTCCCGGAGATCTCCGTCACGGACGCGGACTACACGAAATACCTCACGCCCGACGAGCTGCGCGCCGAGGCGGCGAAAACGCTCGAGCGCGCCAAGGCGGTCCGCAGCCGCGAGACCGGCAGCGAGTTCACGGACGGCATGCTCACCGAGGCCATCGCCCTCGTGGAGAAATACACCGACTACGCCGCCCAAGGCTGCCCCAAAGCCCGCGAACACCTCGCCAACGCCGCCAACCTCGCCGCCATAGCCGACGGCAATGTCCCCAAAGCCTGACAACATTCCTCCCGAAAAGCGCAAAGCGCCCGACCGAGACAAACGGCCGGGCGCTTTTTGCGCGCAAATGTGTCGGTGTTTTAACTGGTTTTTAGGTGCGGGGGATATGCTCACAGAGCAATACCGGTCAAACGGGAGGAAAAACCTATGAAAAGCAGCACTCGAAGCACGAAACTGACGCCGCGGCAGATACGGAAGATCGTCATCATCGCAGTCCTCATCGCGGCGGTCATCGCAGCGGTCGTGCTCTATCTCCGAAAAAAGGTCAAGGACAACTATGCGGTCGACACCACGCCGGAGGTCACCTCCGCGAGCGTGACGGTCGGCAGCATCAGCACCTCGGTATCCGGCTCGGGACGGCTCGGCGATGACGATGCCGAGCAGATCGACATCCCCTCCGGCGTCGAGCTTGAGACGATCTATGTCTCGCCCGGCGACAAGGTGAGCGAGGGCGACATCCTCGCCTCCGTGAAAATGAGCTCGGTGCTCTCGGCCATGGCGACCGTGAGCGACGAGATCGACACGCTCGACAGCGAGATCTCTTCGGCGGCGTCCTCCGGCACGAGCACATCGATCACCTCGTCTGTCTCGGGGCGCGTAAAGAAGATCTACGCCGGGACCGGTGACACGATCGCGTCCGTCATGTATGAGCACGGCGCGCTGGCACTGGTGTCGCTCGACGGCTATATGGCGGCGGACATCGAAACGGACGCGCTCGCCGCGGGCGACAGCGTGACCGTGACCTCATCCGACGGCAAGACCTACACCGGCACCGTTTCGGAAGTGTCGCTCGGCACGGCGACGATCCTCGTGACCGACAACGGCACGGTGTACGGCGACACCGTGACCATCTCCTCCGCCGACGGCGAGACGCTCGGCACGGCGGAACTCACCATCCACGATGAGCTGAAGGTCGTCGGCTACACCGGCACGGTGTCAAAAATCTCCGTCACCGAAAACAGCACGGTGTACTCCGGCTCCGGACTCTTTACGCTCACCGACACGGCCAAGGCCGCGAGCTATCAGTCGCTCCTCTCGCAGCGCAGCGAGAAAGAGGAAACGCTCGAGCAGCTCATCCGCATCTACAAAGAGGGCGCACTCTATACGACGATCTCCGGCACCGTGAAGCAGATCTCCGCAGAGGTCGGCAGCACCGAGAGCGGGCAGTATTTCTCCGTGAGCCCGGACACCACCATGTCCATGAGCGTGAATGTGGACGAGAGCGACATCCTCTCTGTCTCCGTCGGTCAGTCGGCGGTCGTGAGCGTGGATTCCATTGAAAATCAGACATTCCCCGGCACCGTGACCGCCATTGACAAAATCGGCACGAGCTCCGGCGGCGTCACGACCTATACGGCGACCATCACCATTCAAAAGACGGACGATATGCTCTCGGGCATGTCCGCCTCGGCGACCGTCACCATTGAGGGCGTGGAGGATGCGCTCCTCATCCCGGCCGACGCGCTCAACAAAACGAGCAGCACCTACTATGTATACACCTCGTACGATGAAAGCACCGGTGAGCTCTCCGGCATGACCGAAGTCACCGTGGGCATCACGAACTCCAAGTACGCCGAGATCACCTCCGGCCTTTCCGAGGGCGACACGGTGTACTACACCGAGCAGCAGACCGACAGCTTCAATTTCGGCGGCATGGGCGACTTCGGCGGAGGCAATGCGGACTTCGGCGGCGTCGGGGGCGGCAATATGGACTTTTCCGGCGGCGGTGACTTCGGCGGAGGCGGCGGTGGCGGCCCGCAGGGCGGCAGCTTCCCGGGCTGAGAGGCGGTGAGAGTATGATCCGCATCAAAGAACTTTGCAAGTGCTACACCATCGGCGATGAGAATGTCCACGCGCTCGACCACGCGAACCTGCATGTGCGGCAGGGTGAGTTCGTGAGCATCATCGGCCCCTCGGGCAGCGGCAAATCCACGCTGATGAACATCATCGGCTGTCTCGACACCGCGGACAGCGGCGAATATCTCCTCGACGGCATTCCCATTGAGGACTACTCGGAAAAAGAGCTCGCCCGCACGCGAAACCGCAAGATCGGCTTCGTATTTCAGAGCTTCAACCTGATCCCGAAGCTCACGGCGGAAGAAAATGTGGAGCTGCCGCTCATCTATCAGGGCGTCAGGAAAGCCGAACGCACCGAGCGGGTGGCGGCGGCGCTCGCACGCGTGGATCTTTCGCACCGCGCCCGTCACTATCCCACGGAGCTCTCCGGCGGACAGCAGCAGCGCGTGGCGATCGCCCGCGCCATCGTGACGCGCCCCTCGCTCATTCTGGCGGACGAGCCGACGGGCAACCTCGACTCGAAAACCACGCGGGAGATCATGGACATATTCCACGAGCTCCACGAACAGGGGAACACCATTGTTCTCATCACCCACGACAGTACGGTCGCGGCGCAGGCCGAGCGCCGCGTACACATTCTCGACGGACGCCTGACGGAGGTGGAAGAAGCATGATCGACACATTTCGGCAATCGGTACGCATGGCGCTCAAATCCATCGGCGGCAATAAAATGCGCGCCTTTCTCACGATGCTCGGCATCATCATCGGCGTTATGGCACTGGTCATCCTCGTAAGCCTCGTAAACGGCGCGACCGGCACCGTGACCGACACCATTTCCTCGCTCGGCACGGATCTGCTCACCGTGACGATCTCGGACGACAAGGGCTCGCCCGTCACGCTCTCCGACCTCACCGAATGGTCGCAGGCGGACGGCATCGGACAGACGGCGGCCTGGCAGACGACGAGCGCCACGGCCAAGTACGACACGACATCCTCCACCGTACAGCTTTACGGCGTCACGGCGTCCTACAGCGACATTCAGGAGCTGAACATTCTGCTCGGACGGTTCATCAAGACCTCGGATGTCGACAACCACACGCAGGTGTGCGTCATCAACGAAAACGCCGCCGAGGAGCTGGTCGGCTACACCGATTGTCTCGGCGAGCAGATCTCCCTCAACGGCACAAAGTATACGGTCGTCGGCGTGCTGGAGGACAACGAAAGCTCGCTCACCGCCGTGTTTTCAAGCGACTCGCTCGTGGCGTACATTCCGTACACCTCGCTCGTGCGCCTCACGACGGATGTGTCCTCGAAGATCACATCGTTTTATGTGAGCGCACCGTCGGACGGCACCATGTCGGATGCGGAGAGCGCGATGACCGCCATCCTCCTCGAGCGCTTCGACGAGGATGAAGACGCCTTCACCGTGAGCTCACAGGACATTCTCGAAGACACCATGTCGAGCATCACATCGATCCTCGCCATCCTCCTCGGCGGCATCGCCGCCATATCGCTCATCGTCGGCGGCATCGGCATCATGAACATCATGCTCGTCACCGTCACGGAGCGCACGCGCGAGATCGGCATCCGCAAAGCCATCGGCGCGAGCCGCGGCGTCATCCTTCAGCAGTTCCTCGCCGAGAGCGTGGTGCTGTGCATGTTCGGGTGCGCCATCGGCATTTTCCTCTCGTGGGGTACGCTCAAGCTCATCGGCGTCATCACCTCGAGCCTGAACCTCACATTTGATATGAACGGTACGGTCGTGCTCATCGCGGTGGCGTTCTGCTTCGCCATCGGCGTCGGCTTCGGGCTGTACCCGGCGAACAAAGCGGCAAAGATGAAGCCCATCGATGCGCTGCACTACGGAGGCTGAATATGGAAACAACGAAAAAGCCCGGAGGCAGAAAAAAGTTTTGGCTCATCGGCACAGCGCTGCTCCTCGTGCCGGCCATTGCGGCGGCGCTTCTCCTGAACCCCTTGGCAAACACGGTGAAAAGCTCCGTCACGGTGGTGAGCGAGGTGCGAAGCGGCACGGCGCAGCTCGGCACGATCACGGAAAATTACACCTCCGGCGGCACGATCGCCGCCGCCGAGGCGCAGACGGTCTCGCTCGCCGGCAGCATCACGCTCACAAGCTGGGCTGTGAGCGAAGGCGACTATGTGGAAGCGGGAACGCTCCTCGCGACAGCGGACAAAAACTCCGTCCTCACCGCCATATCGGATGTAAACGACCTTCTCGAAAAGCTCGACGCCGCCCTCGAAGAGAGCCGCTCGGAAACGGGCGCAAGCTCCGTCACCGCTCCGGCGGCGGGGCGCGTGGTGCAGGTGTATGCCCAAAGCGGCGATGCCGTCGCGGATGTAATGTACGAATACGGCGCGCTCGCGCTCCTCTCGCTGGACGGCCTTCTGGCGGCGGACATTGCGTCCGACACGCTCACGATCGGCGACAAGGTCACCGTGACGCTCCCGGACGGCACGGCGCTGGAGGGAACGGTCGCCTCGCGCTCGGAGTCCACGGTCACCGTGACCGTATCGGACACCGAAGCGACCCTCGGCGACACGGTCACCGTTTCGGACAGTGACGGCGCGGCCCTCGGCACGGCGGAGCTTCGCATCAACAGCGAGCTGCGCGTGGTCGGGTACGAGGGAACGATCTCCTCGGTCGGCATTTCGGAGGGCAAAACGGTGAGCGCGGGGCAGCAGCTCTTTGCTCTCACCGACGCCGCAGACACGAGCCGCTATGAGCTCCTCTCCGAGCAGCGGCGCACACTGGCCGCGCAGCTGCAGGAACTCTTTGCCGTATACGAGACCGGCGGCATCTGCGCCGAAACGGCGGGCGTCGTCTCCGGCCTCAACGAGGACATCGTCGGCGTGTCGGCGAGCGAGTCGGCATCCACCGGCGGATCGTTCCCCACGGGCGGCTTTCAGATGCGCATGACGCGCATCGATCCCGCATACCGCGTGACGCTCCTCACCGACACCGAACCGGAAAAGACCGAAACCGGCACGGAACCGGGCGAAGCGCCGACACCGGACGGCACCGCACCGGGGGAGGACGAAGATGGCGCACCCTCCGCAGACATCGTGCGGGAGGTCATCGGAAAAGTGACCGAAATCCGGCAGAACGAGGACGGCACGGTCACGGTCGTCCTGCGCGTGACGGACGGCAGCACGCTCGAGCTGTCCTCGGACGAGCTCGGCACGCAGGCGGCGAGCGTACAGACAGGCGACATCCTCGTCCTCGGCTATACGGAGGACGGGACCGTCGCAAGCGTCGAGATCTACCGCAGCACATCATCCTCCGGCGGCGAAATGCCGGACAGCACCGACATCGGCGGCGGTGAGAGCTTCGGCGGCTTTTCGACCGGAACGGCAGCGGAAACCGAAGAGGACGAGGACTACACGATGAACGAAACGGAGCTGTGCACCCTCACGCCGTACGACACGGCGGAGATCCTCCTCACGGTGGACGAGCTGGACATCGGCTCCCTCTCCGCAGGGCAGCCGGTCACCGTGACGCTCGATGCGCTCGCGGGACAGAGCTTCTCGGGCAGCATCACGGAGATCGACCCGAACGGCTCCTATTCCGGCGGCAGCACGAAGTACACCGTCACGGTCCGCTTCGCACGCACCTCGGATATGCTCGAGGGCATGAACGCCACCGTATCGGTGCAGCTCGCGGAGCATGAGGATCTGCTTCTGATCCCCGCCGCGGCCGTGCAGGAGGACGAGAGCGGCACTTTCGTCTATACCGCGCAGGACGCCGACGGCAGCCCCGCCGGCCGCACCGCCGTCACCACCGGTCTCTCCGACGGCGAAAACGTCGAGATCCTCTCCGGCCTCGCCGAGGGCGGCAGCTACTTCTATACCTACGCCTCCTCCCTCGAATACAGCTTCGGCAAATAAGCGGATAAAAAAAGAAGATACCTCCTTGGACGGTGTTGGACACTTACCAAACGGCAGCCGTTCCAACGGTGTCTCATCGTGAGGTATCTTCTGTTTTTACTCAACCATAAGTTCCGCCGCCTGCCAAGCAAAGTCCTTTTTAACGGACTCCGCAAGCCGTATACTTACCTCAGAAAGCAAGAGAAGCCTACGGCTTCGGGGAGGATACGGCAATGCGCGGATATTACACCTACGGCGGCTACTACGGATTTGTGAGCGGAAAGTACATGCTCTTCGCCAGCGAAGGCGACTACTACGACTACATGACCGGCGAGAATGCCTGACAGATAAAAAATACGCCCGCAGTTTTCTGCGGGCGTATAGTGTTTATAAGCGGTGGATCAGCCGGCTACATAGAGCGGCATGTAGATGGTCTGGCCGACATAGTATGTGGCGAGGTTGTCGCGGTCGTTGAGGCGCTGCAGGAAGGTCAGGTTGTTCTCGTAACTCAGACCGTACTGCTGGCAGAGGTCGTACACCGTATCACCGGCGACGAGCTTGTGCGCCATGATCTTGTAGTACGGGCCGGAGGACGGGTAGGTGGTCGACGGAATGAGGATCGTGCGGCCGGGCATCAGGTAGGTGTAGCTCGTGATGCCGTTGAGACGCTGGATGGCGGCGTCGTTTGCGGAGAAGTCCACGCCGTATTTCTCACAGATGCCGCTGACGGTCTCGCCGTACTGCAGCTTGTGCGGGATGACGAGGTAGCTGAGCGTGTCGGCCGACGGAATGTTCGGCGTTGCCGTGGGAGCGGCGGTGACGGTCGAGCTGCTCGCTGCCGGTGTCGCCGTGGCTGCGGCGGAGGAGGCGGCGGGCGCTGCCGTTGCGGAGGAGGCAGCCGGCGTGGCGGTCGCGGTCGTCGTTGTCGTCGTGGTGCCGGTCGCTGCGGCTACGTAGAGCGGCATATAGATGATGTTGCCGGGCATCATGCTGTTGTAGGCGAGATTCGGGTTGAGCTGCGTGATGAGGTTCGAGTAGGTGTAATAGCTGAGACCGTACTGCTCGCACAGACCGAACACCGTGTCGCCGGAGACGATCTTGTGCGCCATGATCTTGTAGTACGAGCCGGAGGTCGGCACGGTCTTGGTCGGGATCAGGAGCACCTTGCCGGGCATCATGTAGTTGTAGTTCGAGATATTGTTGATGCTGCGGATGGTCGCATCGTTCGAGGAGAAGTCAATGCCGAGCGCGGCGCACACACCGGATACGGTCTCGCCGTACTGCAGCGTATGCTGCGCGAGATAGTAGCTCACCGTGTCGCCGGGAAGAGAGGAGCCGCCGCTGCTGCCCGACTCGGTCACAACGACCTTGGAGGCCTGATATACGCCGCCGGAAGCGGTATAGGTGACGGTCGCAATGCTTCCGACCTTGGCGGTGCCCGTGATGCCGGCACCGCGGATGCCGAAGGAAATGCCTCCGACCGTGATGGAGCTGCCGGTCACCTCGGTGATGGTGCCGGTATAGGTGCCGCTGCTGTCCGGCGCGGGCGTGGCCGGGGAAGGCGTGGCGGTCGGCGAAGTGGTGGCCGACGGCGTGGGCGTTGCGGCGCCGGCGGGCGTCACATAGATGGGCAGGATGAACTGCTGACCCGCCATGAATACGCTCAGATTGTTGTTGAGCGCGGCGAGCAGCTTGTAGTTCGCGTTGTAGTCGATGCCGTAGCTCTGGCAGAGCGCGGCGGGCGTTTCACCCGCAACGAGCGTGTGCGAGAGCAGACTGTAGTATGCGGCATCGGTCGTGGCGCTCGTCGTCGGGAGCCAGAGTACCTTGCCGGGCATCATGTAGTTGTAGTTCGTGATGTTGTTGATCTTGCCGATGGTGTCGATGTTGGAATTGAAGTCGATCTTCTTGTCCTGACACACGGCATAGATCGTGTCTCCCGCCTTGAAGGTATAGGACGTGAGATAGCCTATCACCTTGTCATCTGCGGCGAGCGCCGAGCCGGTGAGACCGGGAACGAGCGCTGCGACCATACAGACGGCCAGCAGCAGGGAAAGCAGACGTTTTTTCATAACAGGTACTCCCTCCGTATTCTCTGAGAAAACAATACTATTGAATAACTTGATCTTACTGTAAGACGCATGGGGAAGAGGAATCGTTCATTTTCGTTTCAATGATATTCAGGAAAGCAGCGTGATCGGATCGATGTCCTGCCAGGAAACACCGATGCGGTTGCCCTCGGCGTCGACACTGTCCTGCGCGATCTTGCCGGTGTAGGTCATGGTGCCGTCAACGAGCGTGAGGACATACTGCGCGTCCGCGTCGTCGGTGATCCATTCCGTGCCGGAGAAGGACGCGCCCTCGCCCGGGAAGAAGTCCTGCTCATCGAGCGACATGAGCCGCATATCGCCGGGGAAGATGCCCTGCGGAGCTTCGCTGATGCGGTGGGCGTGCCAGATGGCCGTGATCTCGCCTTCGATGTACTCGACGATCGCCTTGTCGGTCGCCGTGTACAGGAGATAGCGGTCATTGCCGAGCGGGACGAACTCCGTGAACTCGGTGAGCTCGCCGTCCAGGTACGCGCGCACGCGGATGGCACCGGTCAGTCCGTCGCAGTCCCACTGGCATTTGCCCTCACGGTCAACTTCAACACCGGAGGTCTTGTCCGCATAGGTGTAGGTCGCCTCATAGCGTCCGACGGCGGTCATGGTGAGCTCGGCGTCGGGGAACGTCTCGCGGAGCGATGTGAGTGCCGCGTCGAGGTTATCCGCGCTCAGCTCGCGCCCGAGCGAAGGATACGCCGTGGAAAACGGCACATACACGAGCAGAAGATAGTTCGAGTTCATATAGTAGCTGTCGGGGTAAAGGCTCGCCAGCTGCGCGTTGTGCGCATCGATGCGCGTCTGCACGGCATTCTGCAGCGCACCGTAGATCGAAGTGAACTGCACGTACGCCTCGGCAAAGGTGATGCCTTCGTCGGCCTCCGTGACGGAGACGCCGGAAGCGGATGCGGCCTCGCCGCTCTCCGCGGTGTCCTGTGCCGTGCTTTCGCTGCCGCACGCGGCCAGAGAGAGGAGCAGAACGGCGCAGAGAATAAAAGAAAGGATCCTTCGTTTCATGGAAAAATCTCCCGATGGTTCAAATTCTGCATAGGGGCAGTCTCGTTAACATAATATTATGCCATAACATGGGAAAAAAGCAAGCCCCAAGCGAAAAATTTTCCGAGAATAAGCGGAAAAATCAGTTTACATCCTCTTCCACGGACTCGGGAGCGAGCTCGAGGAGCGCGGGATTGCGCAGGAAGTACTTCATGCACTTGAGAGCGCTGGCAAAATAGTAGCTGTCGGCGATGCGTCCGTCGCAGGCAAAGTGCAGATCGACATAGTGCCGCTCCACGCCGGAGGGCGTGCCGTCGCACTCGCTGACTTTGCGCCGGGCGCCGAACGATACGGCGCAGGGGATCGTGCCGAAGTCGGCCAGATTCGGTTCGGCGGCGGGAGCACCGAGACTTCCGAGGTCGAGCATCGATACACTCGCGTGGAACGGGCTCGCATCGAGCCATGCACGCGGCAGGCGGTCAAAGTAGTCCATCAGGCGGAAGATGCGCATGGCGATGCGCAGTATCCCGCGCGGGAGCCCAATGAGCTTGTTGGCGATTTTTTCGGGGGCACTCGGCGCGGTGTCGGCGCGGACCTCGTCGATGACCGCGGTGAGCTTGCGGTACACATCGAACACGGTGTCGGTCGGAGCAAACGAGACCTTCACGGTCGTCTCCGTCGCGGTGACGGATGCGCTGCGCTTGACGGGGAGAACGACTTCGATGTCATTGCGCGCATAGATGCGCCGTCCGGCCACAAAGCGGTTCACGCCCGGACGCATGGACACCGTGCGGATGTATGCGGCGATGACAATGTGCAGAAAGCCGAGGTTGGACCAGCCGTCATTGCGCTTCTCCCGCAGCCACTTCTCAATGGCGGACACCTCGATGCTGTCCGCGAGAGAGCAGACGGCCTCGCTGCGGCGGCGGAGAAGGTACGGCGTGATGCGGTTGTAGGCGGGCAGAGAGCGGATCTGCCGCCCCTCGCGGCGGTCACTGATTCGTTTGGCAGTGTAGCGGTCGGGCATAGGATGATCTCCTTTACAAAGTGCATGCTGTATTCGGATACAATTTTGCAGGTCGGGTATGCGAAATAACGATTTTCCTGTCTATTGCATTTGCGGCGGTTTATTCTATAATAA
>CAZKGZ010000002.1:13958-33326 GCA_964552365.1 uncultured Oscillospiraceae bacterium
ATCGTGAAGAAAGATCCCGCATGGGTATTCCGTAACTATTTAATTATATAGATTCTTCCGGATTTTGCAAGACTTTTCCGAGAAACGGAGCAATTTTAACAAATATGAAATGCGGTATTTAGTCAATAAGGCGAAATTGTCAGCCAATATCGAAAAAATCTGACAATTTATCAACATTATCTCTTGAAATTGATGAGAAAAGTGTTATAGTGATACAGTCAGCGAAAATTTCTTTCGATGGGAGGTGTTCGGAGAAATGGCATTGGAAGCAATTCTTGCCGTAGAGCAGGCGGAGCAGCAGGCATCCCGCGTGAAAGCGGAAGCGGCGCAAAAAGCCAAGGACATTGCCTCTGCCGCGGAAGCGGAGGGACAGGCTGCTGTGAAGGAAGCCTCGGAGAGAGCTGCGGCCGAACTGCGGAAACTCGCCGACAAGGCAAAGGAGGAGAGTGCCGCAGAAAGCGAAAAGATTCGGAAAGCCGTGCAGGAGGAAATGAATGCCCTGCGTTCTCGGGCGGAAAGCCGTCTTGAGACAGCGGCGGATCGAATCGTGGAAAGGATCGTGAACGGATAAATGAGCATTGTAGCCATGAAAAAGCTCCGGCTCATCGGCGTTCACTCCCAAAAGGAGGAACTGCTGCGTGAGCTGATGCTTCTCGGCTGCGTGGAAGTGTCGGACCCCGGCGCACAGCCGGAGCGGGAGGAGCTCGCATCCTTCCGGAAAGCGGACGGCGGAAAGGCCTGGCAGAAGCGTACGGATCAGTCAACGATCCTCAGTGCGCTGCGCCTGCTGGACAAATACGCTCCCGCGAAGAAGGGCCTGCTCACACCGAAACCGGAGGTCGAATGCGGTGCGCTGCTCGATGAGAGCGCCATCGAAGCCGACCTGAAGCTCTCGGGCGAGATCCTCGCCTTGGATGCGGAGGCACGCTCCCTTACGGCTCGCGCGAGCCGGGAGAGAGCGGCAGCGGAGACGATGGAGCCGTGGACGGCACTGGACATTCCGCTCGAGAAGTTCGAGACGCAAAGCTGTGCCGTACTGCTCGGAACGATTCCGCAGGCATCGGATCCGGCGGAAGTGACCGCCGCGCTTGCCGAGACGGAAGTCGACTTTGAGGAGATCTCCTCCGACAAGAGCACGCGGTATGTTGCCCTCGTCTTCCGCAAGGAGGACAAAGAAACCGTAGTCAATGCGCTTCGGCCGTTCGGTTTTGCCGCCGTATCGCTGCCGGAGGGCAAAGGCACGCCCGAAGAAAACCGCATCGCTGCCGTAAAGCGCAGCGAAGACCTGACGGCGCAGGCCGCCGAAAAGATCAAGGAGATCGCCGCTTACGCACCGCACCGCGATGCTCTGCAGCTCGGAGCCGACACGCTCTCGACGCGCATCGCCCGCGAGGAAACGGCGGAGCGCCTCCTCAACAGCGACAGCACCTTTTACTTTGAAGGCTGGATGACCGCACCGGAGGAAAAGAAGCTCGAAGAAAAACTTTCCGGCTTCTGCTGCGCCTGGGAAACGGAAGACCCCGACCCGGAGCACCCCGAAGAGGTCCCCATCCAGCTGCGCAACAACGCCCTTACGCGTCCGTACAACCTCGTCACGGAGATGTACTCCCTGCCGGCGTACAACGGACTTGACCCGAACCCCTTTATCATGCCGTTCTTCGCGCTCTTCTTCGGCATCATGTTTGCCGATATGGCGTACGGCCTGATATTGCTCATCGGAGGACTTCTCTTCCTCCTGAAGGCAAAGCCGAAGGGAAGCATGCGAAATGCCGCGGGACTTCTGATCGAATGCGGCACATCGACCTTCATTATGGGCTTCCTCACCGGCGGCTTCTTCGGCGATGCCGTTTCCGTCATCGGCAGCTGGTTCGGCCGGGACTGGTCGCTCGTGCCGTATCTCGGAACGATCCACATCGGAAGCGTTGCCATTGACCTGCCGCTCAACCTGCTCGAGGGCAACAACCCGCTGTATGTGCTCATCTTTGCGATCGCACTCGGCGCGGTGCATCTGGCCGTCGGCGTGGGCATCGGCATTTACCTCAAGCTCAAGGACGGCGAGTGGGCAGACGCCCTTCTCAACGACCTGTGCTGGTGGGTCATGATGGCGGGCCTCGGCGTGATGCTCACGGGCGGAACGAAGATCGTTCTCTATGTCGGCATCGGCATGATGGTGCTCGGCCAGCTCATCACCGGCAAGGGCTTCGGAAAAATTTCCGGTATCCTCAGCGCCGTCTACAACGGCGTGACCGGCTACCTCGGCGACCTGCTCTCGTATTCGCGTCTGATGGCGCTGATGCTCGCGGGCAGCGTTATTGCGAGCGTGTTCAACCAGCTCGGCTCGCTCGGCAACTCGAACGGCATGACCGTCGGAGGCACGATCCTCTTCATCCTCGTCTTCTGCATCGGCCATGTGCTCAACTTCGCGCTGAACCTCATCGGCTGCTTCGTGCATACGCTGCGTCTGCAGTTCCTCGAGTTCTTCGGCAAGTGGTACCGGGACGGCGGCAAAGCCTTCCGCCCGTTGAAAATTCAAACTAAATTCGTAGATATCAAGGAGGAGTAAAACAATGATCAGTGCATTTTTTGAGAGTTTCGGCGGTCTCGCCATCGGTTTCCTGGGCGCGTCTCTGGCAGTCGGCCTCTGCTGCGCGGGCTCTGCAAAGGGCTGCGGCATCGCCGGTGAAGCCGGTGCCGGCCTCCTCAGCGAAGATCCCTCTTACTTCGGCAAAGTCATGATCCTTCAGGTCATCCCCGGCACGCAGGGCCTGTACGGCCTCGTCGTCTGGTTCTTCGCTCTTCTTCAGATGGGCGTGTTCGGCGGCGATCCCACTACCCTCACGGTCGCTGACGGTCTGCGCGTCGCCTGCGCCTGCATCCCGATGGCTACCGGCGCTGCGATCTCCGCTCCGGCTCAGGGCCGCGTGGCCGCAACGGCAGTCAACCTCATGGCAAAGCGTCCCGACGACTGGGCGAAGGGCATCATCCTCTGCATCACGGTCGAGTTCTACGCCATCCTTTCGCTGCTCGCTTCCTTCCTGATGCTGCTGAACCTGAACCTCGGCGTTGGCGTGTAAGCCGGAAAGGCCGGTATCGCCATGAACGGAATTGAAAAAATTACGGCTCGCATCACGACGGAGGCCGAAGAAGCCGCCGCTGTCGTGACGGCCGATGCCGAAAAGGCGGCAGAGAGCGTCCGCGCCGCCTATAAGAAAAAAGCGGACGAAGCATACGAGGCAAGCATGAACGCCGGCAACGAGGAGATCCGCCGTGATTCCGAGCGCGCCGAGCGCGCCGCCCGGCTGCAGGGACGCAAGGATACGCTCGCCCTCAAGCAGAGCATCCTCTCCGAGGCCTATGACAAGGCGAAGGAAAAGCTCCTTGCCCTGCCGAGCGAGCAGTACTGCGAGTTCCTCGCCGCACAGGCGGGCAGCGCCGCCGTCACCGGTCACGAGACGATCGTCCTGAACAGCCGCGACAAGGCCATGGGCGAGAAGATCGTGAGCCGCGCCAATGAGATCGCCGCTTCCCGCGGCCTTCCCGCCGCTCTCACGCTCTCCGACGAGAGCGGAGATTTCTCCGGCGGACTCAAGCTCCGTGAAGGCAGCGTGGAAGTCAACTGCACCGTTGACACGCTGCTCGACCTCGGCCGCAGCCGTCTGGACGCGGAAGTTGCCGCCATCCTCTTTGACTGAGAGGGAAGAAAATGGCAAACAAAAAAGTAACGGACAGAGATTATCTCTTCCTTTCCTCCATGCTCAAGGCACGCGAGAACCACATGCTCCGCCGCGAACGGCTCGAGCAGATGCTCGCCTCCGGGAGCTTTGAGGAAGCTGCCAAGCTCCTGGCCGAGATCGGCTGGCCGGATCTTACCGGCAAGGGCAGCGCGGCCGTGTGCGAGGCTCTCGCCAAGCGGCAGGCGGAGATCTATGCGGAGATCACCCGCTTTGTTCCGGAAAAGGAGCTCGTGGGCATTTTCCGCCTGAAGTACGACTACCACAACGCGAAGACCATCGTCAAAGGCGAAGGCGCGGGCGTGGAGGCCGACTATCTCCTCTCCGATGCCGGACAGATCGAGCCCGAAAAGCTCACCGCGGCTTTCCGCGAGGACAGCTTCCAGTTCATCCCCGGCAAGCTCGGCCCGGCTATGGGCGAGGCCAAGAGCATTCTGGCCCGCACCGGCAACCCGCAGCTGGCGGACTTCGCGCTCGACAAGGCGTACTACGAAGATCTTAAAGATCTCGCCGCCGCCGTGGAAAGCGAATTCGTAAAAGGCTATGTCGTCACGCTCATCGACAGCGCGAACCTTCGCGCGGCGGTGCGCTGCGTGCGCATGGGCAAGGATGCGGAGTTCCTGCGTTCGGCTCTCGTGGAGGGCGGCAACGTCCCGGTGAGCCGTCTCGTGCAGGCGGTATTCTCCGGCGAAGGCCTTGCCGCGGTGTTCGCCACGACACCGTTCCGCGATGCGGCAGTGCTCGGCGCTGCGGCGACCGAGGGCGGCAAGATGACGGAATTCGAGCGCGAGTGCGACAACGCCGTCAACCGCTACATGACCGGCGCACATCTCAAGAGCTTCGGCCCCGAACAGGTCGTCGGCTATCTGACGGCGGAAGAGGGCAACACGATGGCGGTGCGTATGGTGCTCACCGGGCTCCTCGCCGGCATCGACCCGGAGCGACTGAAAGAAAGGCTGCGTGAGAGCTATGTATAAGATCGGCGTCATGGGCGGCCGCGAAACGGTGATGGGCTTCAAGGCCCTCGGCCTGGACGTGTTCCCGGTGGACAACTCCGAGGAAGCACGCCACACGCTCCGGAAGATCACTTCCGGCGAGAGCGAGTATGCCATCATTTACCTGGAAGAGAATCTGGCTGCGGATCTGCAGCACGAGATCGACCGCTTCAAGGACAGCCCCACACCCGCCATTATCCTCATTCCCGGGCGGGACGGTTCCCTCGGCCTCGGACAGAGCGCACTGCGCTCCGCCGTCGAACGCGCCGTCGGAAGCAATATCCTTTAATTTATCTCGGGCCTGCACCCTCGCTTGGTGCGGCCTCGGAAAAACCGAGGCAAGGCCCTTAAACGAAAGAAGGTAGAACATTGAGCGGAAAAGTGATTAAAGTATCCGGACCGCTGGTGGTTGCCGACGGTCTGGAGGCAGCGAACGTCTCGGACGTTGTCCGTGTCGGTGAGCAGCACCTTATCGGCGAGATCCTGAATATGACCGGCGGCAGCGCCTCCATTCAGGTCTACGAGGAGACTTCCGGTCTCGGACCGGGCGCCGAGGTCACCACGACCGGTATGCCGCTGAGCGTGGAGCTCGGACCGGGCATGCTCGAAAATATCTATGACGGCATCCAGCGCCCCCTGCCGGAGATCCGCGATCTGACCGGCGAGACCATCGCCCGCGGCGTGGATGTCCCCGCCCTGAACCGCAAAAAGATCTGGGCCTTCGTCCCCGTGGCGAAGGAAGGCGACGAAGTCGTCGCCGGCGACGTGCTCGGCACCGTGCAGGAGACGACCGCCATTCTCCACAAGATCATGGTCCCCCCGACCATCAAGAAAGCGACCGTAAAGTGGATCCGCGGCGGCGACTTCACCGTTGAGGACAAGATCGCCTGCCTGACGCTTGCCGACGGCACCGAGAAAGAGCTCGACATGATCCAGCGCTGGCCCGTGCGTGTGCAGCGCCCGAACGCCGGCAAGTTCACCCCGAGCCGTCCGCTGAACTCCGGACAGCGCATCATCGACACCATGTTCCCCGTCGCCAAGGGCGGCACGGCCGCCGTTCCCGGCCCGTTCGGCAGCGGCAAGACCGTCGTGCAGCACCAGCTGGCCAAGTGGTCGGACGTGGACATCGTCGTGTACATCGGCTGCGGCGAGCGCGGCAACGAGATGACCGACGTTCTCAACGAGTTCCCCGAACTGAAAGACCCCCGCAGCGGCGAGCCTCTGATGAAGCGCACCGTGCTCATCGCGAACACCTCCGATATGCCCGTGGCCGCCCGTGAGGCGTCCATCTACACCGGCATCACCATCGCCGAGTACTTCCGCGACATGGGTTACGACGTCGCCGTTCTCGCCGACTCCACCTCCCGCTGGGCCGAGGCTCTGCGTGAGATGTCCGGCCGTCTCGAAGAGATGCCCGGCGAAGAAGGCTACCCCGCGTACCTCGCCAGCCGTATCGCGCAGTTCTACGAACGCGCCGGCTGCGTCACCTGCCTCGGCTCCGACAAGCGTCAGGGCAGCGTCACCGCCATCGGCGCCGTCTCGCCTCCGGGCGGCGACACCTCCGAGCCGGTATCCCAGGCGACGATGCGTATCGTCAAGGTGTTCTGGGCACTCGACAGCTCCCTCGCCTATGCCCGTCACTTCCCGGCCATCAACTGGCTGACTTCCTACTCGCTGTACACCGACTCCCTGCGCGGCTTCTATGACAAAGAGTTCGGCCCCGCCTACATGGCGAACCGCACCAAGGCCATGGGCATCCTGCAGGAAGAGGCAGAGCTGCAGGAGATCGTCCGCCTCGTCGGTCAGGACGCTCTCGGCGCTGCCGACCGCATGACGATGGAGACGGCCCGTATGCTGCGCGAAGACTTCCTGCAGCAGAACGCCTTTATCCCCGAGGACGCCTACTCCTCCTACGGCAAGCAGTACCGCCTGCTGGATCTGGTCCTGCAGTATGACACCAAGTGCCGCGCCGCCCTCGAAAAGGGCGCCGACCTCAACCGCCTCTTCAACATCGGCGTGCGCGAGGCCATCGGCCGCGCCAAGATGGTGCCGCAGGAAGAATATGAGAAGACCTACGACGACATTCTTGCCAAGATGCAGGAAGAGATCGACGAAGTCATCCGCGGAGGTGAAGAGCAGTGATTCGCGAATATAAAACCATTAAAGAGATCGCCAGCCCTCTGATGATCGTAGAGCACGTCGAAGGCGTCACCTACGACGAGCTGGCGGAGATCGAGCTGCCCGACGGTTCCACCCGGCGCTGCAAGGTGCTGGAAGTGGAAGGCGACCGCGCGGTCGTCCAGCTCTTCGAATCGGCCCAGGGCATCAACCTGGCCGAGAGCAAAGTCCGCTTCCTCGGCCACCCGCTGGAGCTCGGCGTGAGCGAAGATATGCTCGGCCGCGTCTTCAACGGCATGGGCGAGCCCATTGACGGCGGCCCCGCGATCATCGCCGAGGAGCACCGCGACATCAACGGCCTCCCGATGAACCCCGCCGCCCGCGCCTACCCCGCAGAGTTCATTCAGACCGGCGTTTCCACCATCGACGGACTGAACACCCTCGTCCGCGGCCAGAAGCTGCCCATCTTCTCCTGCTCCGGTCTGCCTCACGCGGCTCTCGCCGCGCAGATCGCGCGTCAGGCGAAGGTGCTCGGCGACGGCGAGAACTTCGCCGTTGTGTTCGCCGCCATCGGCATCACGTTCGAGGAATCCGAATACTTCATTCAGGAATTCCGCCGCACCGGTGCCATTGACCGTACGGTCGTCTTCTCCAACCTCGCCAACGACCCCGCCGTCGAGCGTATCGCAACGCCCCGTATGGCGCTGACCGCCGCCGAGTACCTCGCCTTCGAGAAGGACATGCACGTTCTCGTTATCCTCACGGATATTACGAACTACGCCGAAGCCCTCCGTGAGGTCTCCGCCGCGAAGAAGGAAGTTCCCGGACGCCGCGGTTACCCCGGCTACCTGTACACCGACCTTGCCACCATGTACGAGCGCGCCGGACGCCGTGTCGGCCGCGCCGGCTCCATCACGATGATCCCCATCCTGACCATGCCGGAAGACGACAAGACCCACCCCATCCCCGACCTTACCGGCTACATCACCGAGGGTCAGATCATTCTCTCCCGCGACCTGTACCGCAAGGGCATCGTGCCTCCCGTGGACGTGCTCCCGAGCCTTTCCCGACTCAAGGATAAGGGCATCGGCGAGGGCAAGACCCGCGCCGACCACTCCGGTACGATGAACCAGCTCTTCGCCGCCTATGCCCGCGGCAAGGAAGCGAAAGAGCTCATGACCATCCTGGGCGAAGCCGCGCTGAGCGACGACGACAAGCTCTATGCAAAGTTTGCCGACGAGTTCGAGAAGCGCTATGTCTCCCAGGGCAACGACACGAACCGTTCCATCGAAGAGACGCTCACCATCGGCTGGGAGCTGCTCGCCATCCTTCCGGAGCGCGAGCTCAAGCGTATCAAGCCCGAATTCATTGCGAAGTATCTTCCGAAGAAGGAACAGTAATGTTCATCCCGGAAAGGAAGAGGTGATCCTATGGCAACCATAACACCGACCCGAATGGTGCTCAACCAGATGAAGGGCCGACTGAAAACCGCCTCCCGGGGACACAAACTGCTCAAAGATAAGCGCGATGAGCTGATGCGTCAGTTTATGGATGTCGTGCGGCGCAACAAAGAGCTCCGCATCAAGGTAGAGGAAGGCCTCACCGAGGCATTCGGCGCGCTGAGCGTTGCAAGCGCCGTCATGTCGCCGGAGATGCTCGAACAGGCACTCCTCTATCCCCGCCAGAGCGTGGCGCTCGACATGAGCTATAAAAACATCATGAGCGTCAACGTGCCGGTCTATGACTTCAAGACGAAGACCGCCGAAGAGGGAGACATCTTCCCCTACGGCCTCGCGCAGACCAGCGGCGAGCTGGACGACGCGATGACCGCGCTCTCCGGCGTCTTTGAGGACATGCTCGAGCTCGCGCAGGTCGAAAAGACCATGCAGCTGCTCGCGCAGGAGATCGAAAAGACCCGCCGCCGCGTCAACGCCCTTGAGTACGTTATGATCCCCGACCTGCAGAAGAACATCAAGTACATCTCCATGAAGCTCGACGAGAACGAAAGCTCGACCAAAGTCCGCCTCATGAAGGTAAAAGACATGGTCCTGCAGGAAGCGCACCACTATCAATATTGATCGACAGCTTAAAAAAGGCTCCCTTTCCTCAAAGAAAGGGAGCTTTTTTCTGTCTCTTTAGGGCATCGCATTTTGAATCGTCCCGCCGCCGAGGACGGTGTCTCCGTCATAGAATACCGCCGCCTGACCGGGCGCGCCGGCGCGCTGCGGTGTGTCAAAGAGAATATGCGCACCGGTACCGTCGGCCGTCACGAGCGCCGGAGCCTCTTTCGCATGGTAGCGTGTTCGCACACCGCAGCGGATGCTGCCGAGCGGCGCCTTACCGGAGATCCAGTTTACATCGGAAACGAAAATTTCGCGGCGCAAAAGCTCGCACTCCGGGCCGAGAACGACGCGATTCGTCTCCGGCTCAATGCGGCAGACATAAAGCGGCTCGCAATACGAAACGCCGAGACCGCGCCGCTGCCCGACCGTATAGTGAATGATGCCGCGATGCTCACCGACCACGCGCCCATCGGAGAGCACGAAATCGCCCGGCACGCTTTTCTTCCCGGAAATGCGCTCGACCGCCGCGGCATAGTCGCCGTCCGGCGCGAAGCATATGTCCTGACTGTCGCGTTTGTGGGCGTTGAGAAAACCGCACTCTTCCGCTATGCGCCGCGTCTCGTCCTTCGTCATGCCGCCGAGCGGGAAAAGGGTGTGTGAGAGCTCATGCCGGGTCATAGCATAGAGCACATAGCTCTGATCTTTGCGCTCGTTCGGGCCTTTTTTCAATAGGTATCTGCCGTCCTGCTCCTCAATGCGGGCATAGTGCCCGGTCACGATCTTCTCACACCCGAGCTCCTCGGCGCGGCGGAGAAGCGCGTCAAATTTCATACACCGGTTGCACTCGATGCATGGATTCGGCGTCTGCCCGCGCTCATACGCCTCGGCAAACGGCACCATCACACGCTTACGAAAGCACTCCGTGAAATTGAAGACATAAAACGGCATCCCGAGCCGATAGGCGACCGACCGCGCGTCCTCCGCATCCTCCAATGAACAGCAAGTGCGGTTCTCGGAAAGCCCCGCATCTTCATTGTGATAGAGCCGCATCGTACACCCGATACACGCGTACCCCGCCCGCTGCGCCAGATACGCCGCCACCGAAGAATCCACCCCGCCGCTCATGGCGACCAAAGCCTTTTTCATACAGCACCGCCTGTTTCATGATAAACATACTATAACACTATGCTTATAGCAAAACAAGTGACAAAATTGAAAGATTTGACCGCCGAATGTAAGCCGATCCGATGGAACGCCGCCGCACAATGGGATAGAATACACTATGACGCAGTGCGTTAAAAAAACATTAAGGATTTCCGTACTTTATTCTTAAACCCGGGTTTGTTACCATATTGTCACCCGCGGGAGAGAACCGATGCGGGGATCGGAGCGTCTTAAATTCAGGAAATACCGGGCAGACCGTGAGGAGCGCCCGAGGCATTCAGGAGTGAAAGCATATGGATGAAAAGAAAGTAAACCCCGCGCCCGAAGAATCGACGGAGCGGGACAAGGAGCTCTTCGATGCGCTGCGGCGTGAGAAGAAGCGCAAAAAGACGCGCCGCATCATTATCGTCGCGGTGATCGTCGCGGCCCTCGCGCTCGCCATCTTCTTCGGCGTGCGCGCGGCGAAAAACAAGGTAAACGAAGCCATCGGATCGATGAACTCCACCGCTGTGGTGAGCGAAGCGACCGTCATGACCGGCAGCATCAGCACGACCGTATCCGGCTCGGGCATGCTCTCGGACTCCGACACAACGCAGATCGTTCTCCCCAAGGGCGTGAAGCTCGAGAAGATCCTCGTCAAAGCGGGCGAGACCGTGAAAAAGGGTGACGACCTCGCCACGGTCGACATCTCCTCCGTGATGAGCGCGATGAGCGACACTCAGGCCGAGCTCGATAAGCTCGATGAGCAGCTCCGCACAGCCGCGAACGAGACCGTCTCCTCGACCATCACGAGCGGCGTGAACGGCCGTGTGAAGATCGTCTATGCGCAGAAGGACGACGATGTCGCCGCGTGCATGACGGAAAACAGCGCCCTTTGCGTCATCTCGCTCGACGGCTACATGGCGCTCGACATGGATGCCGGCTCTCTTGCTGCGGGCGACGCCGTGACGGCGGTCGCGGACGGCAAGACCTATAAGGCCACCGTCGAAAAGGTGCAGGACGGCAAGGCCGTTATCCTCGTTCCCGACAACGGCCCCGCGTACGGCGCGACCGCCGAAGTGCAGAGCGCCGACGGCACGAAGCTCGGCGAGGGCACGCTCTATATCCACGATCCTCTGCGCATCACGGGCTACGCCGGCGTCATTTCCCGCGTGAATGTTGCCGAAAACCAGCAGGTCTACGCCAACAGCACGCTCTTCACACTGACCGACACCGCCTACACCGCAAACTATGAGTCCATTCTGAAGACGCGCCGCGAAAAGGAAGAGGACCTGCTCGCCCTCATCAATATGTATTCGGCGGGCGCCGTGACCGCGCCGTTTGACGGCTCGGTCTCGTCCATCGACTACAGCGACAAGACGACCTCCGGCACCGATACGGGCAGCATTTCTTACGACACGACCTACAGCTACAGCGGCACGACCTACAGCTACAGCGGAACGACCGACACCACGGACACCACGACTGACGCGAACGGCGAGACGAAGGTCCTTACGCTCTCGTCCGACACGAGCATGAAGCTCACCGTGAGCGTGGACGAGACGGAGATCCTCTCCGTGGAAAACGGCCAGCAGGCGCAGATCACCGTAAGCTCCATCGGCTCGGATGTGTTCTCCGGCGTGGTGACGGCGGTGGAGCGCTCGGCCAAGAGCGACTACGGCGTCACGAACTACTCCGTGGAGATCACGCTCTCCAAAGATCCCCGCATGCTCTCCGGCATGACAGCCACGGCGCTCATCCGCATCGAGGGCGTGGACAACGCGCTCCTCATCCCCGAAAGTGCCGTGCGCCAGACGCGCGACTCCGCCTATGTCTATACGACCTATGATGCGGAGACCGGAACGCTCGGCGGCGAGACGGCTGTCATCACCGGCCTCACGGGCGGCGGCATGGTGGAGATCACCGAAGGCCTCACCGAGGGACAGACCGTGTACTACTACGAGTCCACCGATTACTATTATTATTACGACTACGGTTCCGACGGCAATGCGGCATGGGTCGAGGACACCTCCTCGGGTGACGCCGCGGTCGACGCTTCCGACGGCGATGCCGATGCCGCGTCCGAGGATGAGACGGTCGCCCCGGCCGGGACCGCTGCGCCCTGACCGATGACGGCGAGAAAGGATAACGGCGTATGATCGACTTACAGGATGTATCCAAGGTCTATCAGATCGGCGAGGAGCGGGTGCACGCGCTCGACCACGTGTCGCTGCACATCTCCCCGAAGGAATTCGTGAGCATTATCGGCCCCTCCGGCAGCGGCAAGTCGACGCTGATGAACATCATCGGCTGCCTCGATACCGCCGATGCGGGCGTCTATAAGCTCGACGGCATTCCCATCGGCGACTACAGCGAGAAACAGCTCGCCCGCGTCCGAAATGAAAAGATCGGATTTATTTTCCAGAACTTCAACCTGATCGCAAAGCTCTCCGCAGAGGAGAATGTGGAGCTGCCGCTCGTTTACCGCGGCGTTCGCCCGGCCGAGCGCGCACGGCGCGCGGCGGAGGCGCTTGAGCGCGTGGGCCTTTCCAAGCGCGCCAGGCATCTGCCCACGGAGCTCTCCGGCGGACAGCAGCAGCGCGTGGCCATTGCCCGCGCCCTCGTAACGGAGCCGTCGCTCCTCCTGGCGGACGAACCGACCGGCAACCTCGACTCCAAAACGAGCCGCGAGATCATGGACATTCTCCATGAGCTGCACGAGCAGGGAAACACCGTCGTGCTCATCACGCACGACAACGACATTGCCCGTCAGGCCAGGCGCAGCATCCACATCCTCGACGGCAAGGTCACGGAGGTGCAGCTATGATATCATCTTTTAAAATGGCACTGCGCAGCATCGGCTCAAACAAGATGCGCGCCGCGCTCACCATGCTCGGCATCATCATCGGCGTTATGGCACTCGTGGTGCTCGTAAGCCTTGTAAACGGCGCGACCAGCACCGTAACGGACGAGGTGTCCAGCCTCGGCAGCAACTATGTGAGCGCCTATACATGGAGCTACGGCGAGAATGCCTCGTTCATGACCGTCAACGACCTGAAGAGCTGGGCCAGGGAAAACGACACCATCGAATCCGTGGCGGCCATCTACTACAACAGCGGCAAGGGCAAAGCCGGCTCCTCGAGCCACGACATCAATATCGTCGCCACCATGCCCGCCTATGCCGATATCAACGGCCTCGAGATCATGTACGGGCGTTTTCTGAAGAATACGGATGTTGACAACAACAGCCGTGTGTGCGTGCTCTCGCAGAGCGCCGCCGAGGAAGTCGTCGGCTACACCGACTGCGTGGGCGAGGACTTCTCCATTGACGGCATGCGCTATACGATCGTAGGCGTGCTCGGCACGAAAACATCGCTCCTCTACAGCTCCTATAAGGGCTACGAGGTATATGTTCCGTACACGGCCTTCACGCGGCAGTACCCGCAGTACGGCAGCGCCATAACGCAGTTCTACGCTACGGCATACGAGGGTATGAAAATGTCGGACGCCGAGGCGGAAGTCAACAGCTTCCTCTACGATTTCTACGGAAACAGCGACAGCTACTATGTCTACTCGCAGGATGTCATGGAAAACACCATGGGCAGCGTCACGAACATCCTCAAGATCCTGCTCGGCGGCATCGCGAGCATCTCGCTCATCGTCGGCGGCATCGGCATTATGAACATCATGCTCGTCACCGTAACGGAGCGCACGCGCGAGATCGGCATCCGCAAAGCCATCGGCGCGAACCGCGCGGACATCCTGCTCCAGTTCCTTATGGAGGCGGTCGTGCTCTGCATGCTCGGGTGCCTCGTCGGCATCTTTCTCTCGTGGTGCGTCCTGCGCCTGGCCTCGACCATCGGTGCGGATGCGGGACTGCACTTCACACTCAGCGGCGGGATCGTGGCCCTGTCGGCCGCCTTCTGCTTTGCCATCGGCGTGATCTTCGGGCTGTACCCCGCGAACAAGGCGGCAAAAATGAAGCCCATCGACGCGCTGCATTACGGAGGCTGAGACATGGAAGCAAAACACAGAAAAACAAAGAATATCATCATTGCGGCCGTGCTTGCGGTCATCGCAATACTGATGCTCCTCCTCCCGACGATGCTCTCCTCGGAGAAGGATACCGAGGAGAGCGGCACCGTGAAGAGCGTGAGCGCCGTGCGCGGCGACATCGTCTCCACGGTAGCCGGCGCCGGTTCGCTCACCGGAGAGGACGGCATAAAGGTCACCGTCCCCCACGGCGTGGAGATCACGGGCTATCTCGTGCAGAACGGCGAGCTCGTCACCGAAGGACAGGAGCTCGCGACGGTGGATAAGACCTCGGTCATGACGACCATCGCCACGGTGCAGAAGAACCTCGAGTACATCGCCGGCGAAGTGCGCACGGCGGCGTCCGCCGCAGGCAGCGCCTATCTCTCCGCCCCGACCGCAGGACGCGTGAAAGCTGTCTATGCCGCTGCGGGCGACGATGTGCAGACCGTGATCGCGCAGTACGGCGCCCTTATGGTCGTCTCGCTCGACGGCCGCATGGCGGTCGATGCGGACACGACGTCCGATGCCGCGCAGCCCGGAAAGAGCGTAACGGTGCGCCTTGCAGACGGCACGGAGTACGCCGGCCGCATCGAGATCCGCCGCGCCGATACCCTCACGGTCACACTCACCGACAACGGCCCCGCGCTCGGCGCGGAAGCGGACATCCTTCTCGATGGTGAGACGGTCGGCCACGGCACGCTCTACGCGCACAGCGCATGGAATGTGACCGCATCCGCCGGAACGGTCGCGGCGGTCAACACGGCTGTCGAGCGGCAGATCACCGCCGGGACTACGATCCTCACGCTGCGCGATGTGGATTCCGAGGGCGAATACCGCCGCCTCTCCGAGCTCCACCGCGACTATGAAAAGACGATGCTCGAGCTCTTCAAGCTCTATGAGAGCGGGACGGTCAAGGCGACCGCCGACGGCCGCATCTCCGATCTGAGCACATCCAACATCGGCGTGATGCGCTCGGACGGCACCGGCTTTACCGTGCAGCTCCTCGCAAGCCCCGACGAGGGCGTTCCGGAGGACTACACCATCCGCGCCGCGACGATCACCGAGATCACCTTCGGCAGCATGAAGTTCCTCGCCAACGAGGCCGCTCCGGTCGATGACCTGACGGTGCAGCCGACGGTCGACACGGAAACGGCGGAGGAGATCACCGTAACGAACTTCGACGGCGTGTCCGTCTATAAGTGGGACCCCGAAAACCTCGTGTGGACGACATCCAACCCCAACAAGCTCGCCGAGGACGATGTGGTGTATCTTGTCTACGATGAGAACGGCGCTCTGCTCTGGGTCGTGATCCCGGAAAAACCGGAGGAGCCGACGCCCGATGACGATGACGGCGGCGACATCATCTGGGGCGGCGGAGGCGGCGGTGAGATCGTCCCCTTCGAGTACTACGACCGCACCGAGACCGAGCTCATGCGCATCGCCCCGACCGACACCGTGAGCGTGGAGGTCACCGTCGATGAGATGGATATCCTCTCCGTCTCCGTCGGACAGGAGGCCGAGGTAACGATCGATGCGCTGCCGGGCCGTTCCTTTACCGGCACCGTATCGAACATCGATCCCAAGGGCAAGAATAACGGCGGCAACAGCCAGTATACCGTTACGATCACGATGCCCCGTGCGGAGAATATGCTCGACGGCATGAACGCCATGGCGGTGCTCACCATCGGCACAACGGAGAACGTTGTCTACTTACCGACCGAAGCACTCACCGAAAAAGGCTTCACCACCATCGTGTACACCGGATACGATGCGAACACCGGCACGCTCACCGACCCCGTGGAGGTCACCACCGGCGTATCCGACGGCGAGTACACGGAGATCACCTCCGGCCTCGACGAGGACACAACGGTCTGGTACATCGCCTATGAGAGCGCCGACGCCGCCCTCTTCTCCGCGACCGGCACGGCGGAAAACGCATAAACCGTACAAGAGTACGCAAGAGTTCCTTGCAATTCGCCGCGTACTCGAGTAGAATACAAGGGCAGCATCGTATTTGCGGTGCTGCCCGATTTTGATGAAACCCGGAGTCGAACATGCAGCCAAACGAAACTACCGAAAAGAAAAAACGCACCGCCCGCCCGCTGGGCCGGGTCGGCTCGTTCCTCCTCGTCACGCTGGGACTCGTGCTCGTCACGCTCCTCGGCGTCATATGGGTGCTCGAAAAAGGCCCCTCGCCGACGGTGACGGAGAAATTCTGCCGTTCCATGCGCGAGACGAGCGCCATACAGTGGATCCCGAACATCTTCCTCACGGACGAGGAAGTGGACGCCTTCAAGAGCGAGAGCACCGAGGACGCGGAGACCGAGTCGGTGAACACCTCCCTCATCCACATCGCTCCCGTGGAGGAAAAGGAAGAGAATGACGGTGACACCGACGGCGGCGTGCAGCTCATCAGCATCGCGCGCGGCACGGTCAAAGGCAAGCTCCTCATCGTGAGCGACCCGAGCCGCGTCATCCTCGGCGTATCCTCGACGGAATTCAAGGCGAGCGTCCCCGGCATGCAGCTCACGGAGCTCGTGGCAAAGTACAACGGCGTCGCGGGCACGAACGCCGGCGGCTTCAACGATGAGAACGGCCGCGGCAACGGCGGCGTTCCGCAGGGCCTGGTCATTTCCGAAGGCGAGCTTCTCTCCGGCCGCACCGATGTGACATACAATGTGGTCGGCTTTGACAGCAGCTATATCCTGCATGTCGGCACCATGACGCCCTCCGAAGCCCTCGAGCAGGGCATATGCAACGCCGTGAGCTTCACCACGCACGACGGGCTCGCGTCTTCCCTCATCATCAACGGCGAGATGCAGACCAAAAACTTCGGCGGCGGCGTGAACCCGCGCACCGCCATCGGCCAGTGCGCAGACGGCAGCGTCCTCATGCTCGTGCTGGACGGCCGCTCCATCAACACGCTCGGCGCGACGATGGAGGATGTGGCGGAGATCATGCTCGAGTACGGCGCGGTAAACGCCGGCAACCTCGACGGCGGTTCCTCGAGCGTGATGGTATATGACGGCGAGATCATCAATAACTGCGCCTCCGTCACCGGACCGCGCAACATTCCCACGGCGTTTGTCGTGCTGCCGGAGGGGGCGTGAGCATGGACGAAAAGAAAGAGAATATCCCCGAAACGCCTGCCGCTCCCGCACCGGAGAAGCCCGATAAAGGCAAACGCAAAACCTCCCGCCCCGGCCGCGGCTGGCGGCGCTTCCTCCTCATCTATGCCGCCGTGTGGCTCCTCTTCGCGGGACTCGGCTGTGCTGCGTTCTATAAATATCTCCGCGTGTATGAAGAAGCCCTGCCCGAGCATGTGATGGACGATCTTATGGAGAGCACCGACCGCGCCGCGTGGCTTTCGTATGTGCAGACATCGATCGAGGGGAATATCGACGCCTTTGACAACGCACAGACGGTCTACAGCGAGTATGTGAGCACGCTCCTCGACGGACACGATTTTTCCTACCGCCGTGCGCCGGAATTTTCCGACGAAGCGCCGGTATTCATCGTCCGCTGCGGCAGCGCGGATGTGTGCACCGTGACGCTCACGGCCAAGCCCGACAGCGACCTCGGCTTCGATAAGCACCTGTGGCAGGTCGCGGACATCACGCCGTGCGACGCCCTCTCCAATCTCCAAAGCACCGCTCTCGACATCACCGTGATGACCGGCACGAATGTGTATGTGAACGGCACGCTCCTCACGGACGAGCAGACCGCGGAGACCGGCCTCACCTTCGACGACATGTCGGAGATCGAAACGCGCTTCACGAGCGTCCCCACGCGCACCCGCTATTACATCGAAAAAATGTACGGCACCGTCACCGTCACGCTCGAGGACGGCACGGAGCTCTCTCCCGTGAGCGCTTCGGACGGCACCACGTACTATGAAACGGAGCAGCAGCGCTACAGCGTGTCGATCTCCGCGCCCGAGGATGTCACCGTAACGCTCTGCGGCGCGGTGCTCACAAAGGACGATGCGCAAAGCTGCGACCGCGGCGTTCTGCAGGGCGTCGAGGACTTCACCGGCGACTCGGCGTACGACACGGTGCGCTGGTCGTTTGAAGATCTCTACTCCGTGCCCGATGTCCGCGCCGTGGACAAGGACGGCACCGAGCTCACGCCGCTCGCGGGGAAGGACGGACAGATCTTCTTCTTCCACGCGAACAACGACGCCCTGCAGAGAGCGCAGGAGAATACGGTACAGCATTTCCTTCAGTGCTACATAAATTACACGCACAAGTCATTCCAGGGCAATCTGGATGTCACGCGCGAACAGGCGTATGACGATTCCATCGAAATGGATGAGACCATCCGCGACTCCATGGTGCGCTATTACCGCCTGCTCGACTGCATCCTTCCGTGGAGCGAACTCTACGACAATGTCAAGGAATCCACGGACGCGATGATCTGGGCGTCCGCGACGAATGTGGAATACAACGAGCGGGAGTTCGGCAACTTCTCCTTTGTCGGCACGAACTGCTTCGTGTGCACCGCTTCCTACGATGCCGAGCTCACCGCCCACTCATGGTCGGAGAGCAATGAATACAACCTGAGCAATGTCTACGAACTCGTCTATGTCTGCAGCAACGGTTGCTGGTATGTAGCTTCCATGAACGCTCTGAGCGAATAAAACCGATGAGGGTCTGCCTTTCCGGGCAGACCCTCAAGTTTTGAAACCGTGCATAAATCCCTGCAGGAAGTCCGGCACGGCGCGTTATGGAAACGAAATAACGCCCGCCCGAAATGTGCAAAAGTGCGTTTGCGGGATTGCCATTTTTTGACAAAATCTCGGAAAAACATTGATATGCCAAGGAAAAACGGATGTGCAAAACTCTGTGGAAAATGTTGATAACTCTTTGCAATGCCGGTTGCTTTTTCGCGGATCGGCGGGGGAGAGGAGCGAGATCCGGCGGGCAGAACGCCTTGTCAAGCAGAAAAAACAGAGAAATTGCTCCCGCAAATTTTGGCAATATTCCGTCTTGACGAGCCGCTTTTTCGACGCGGCATGCCCCGCACGATGCATCGGCGTCCTGCATATTACTATTTGTAATAATTTGTTTCCGCCTTGCAACGCCCGATCCGGACGGAAATTTCCCGCCGACGGGCATCTCCGCGGCGCAAGAGAAAAATTTTCTCTTTTTTCGAGAATTCTTTTATTTTCCTGTTGACAAATGCCTTGCAATTTGCTATTATATCCCTCGCTGGATTTCCTGCTGGTATAGCTCAGCCGGTAGAGCAGCTGATTTGTAATCAGCAGGTCGGGGGTTCGAATCC
>CAZKGZ010000003.1:0-30417 GCA_964552365.1 uncultured Oscillospiraceae bacterium
TGCACACCGTCAAACGCCGTGCGCACGGTGGGATCGTTCAGATCGGCAGTGCGGATGCCGGTGCGGAAAGCGGAAGCCGTGTCCGGCACCTCTACCACGACATCCCCGATCGGGGTGCTGCCGCAGGCGAGACGCCAGCCCTGCGCGTAATCCTCTGCGGAAATATGGCGCGTGGGCGCGGAATCCAGCTCACCGCTGACCAGCCGTACGCGGCATTTGCCGCAGGTGCCGTTGCCGGAGCATGGAGCATCGATGGCAACACCGACGCGCTGCGCAAGATCCAGCAGGTGCTCGCCGCCGAAAGCTTCGGCGGATATCGTTTTGCCGTTGGAGAAGCGGAATGTGACAGTTGCCATATCTTCAATTCACTCCATGTTAGAAATTCATTTTGTCGAGAGCCTCGTACAGCGCTTTGCGGAACGCGTTGTCGGCGGGCAGCTCGGAAGTCGGGCGGCCTTCGCCGTCGAAGGCGTAAATGCCGTCGTCCTGCGGGAGAACGCCGAGCAGCTCCATGCCGAATTTATCGATCTCCTCGCGCACGCCGTCCGAGAGGACGCCGCCGGGGGCGCGGTTTACGAGGAGCTTTGTCTCCTTGGCACCGAGCTTCAGTTCTTTCGTGAGCTCGAAGATGCGTCCGGCCGCCTGAATGCCGCGGCGGGAGGCGTCGCTCACGAGGATAACGGTGTCGATGGCGGGGAGAATGCCGCGGCTGATGTGCTCCATACCGGCCTCGTTGTCCACCACAACATAGCGGTAGTTCGCCGCATAGCGGGAAACCTGCGTGGAGAGAATGCCGTTCACGAAGCAGTAGCAGCCCTTGCCCTGCGTGCGTCCCATGACGAGCAGATCGTAGTCATCGCCCTCCACGAGCGCATCGCCGAACTTCATTTCGGCATAATCCTGCTTGGTCATGCCCGCGGGAATGGGGTTCACGGCGCTCATTTCGGCGCGCGCCATTTCCTCGCGGATGTCGCCGAGCGTGCTTTCCACCTCGACGCCGAGCACTTCATTGAGATTGGAGTTTGCATCGGCATCCACGGCCAGCACGGCGCCGTTTTTCTTGGCGCACAGGTACTGGATGAGCATGCCGGTGATGGTCGTTTTTCCTACGCCGCCTTTGCCGGCGAGTGCAATCGTCTGTGTCATAATATGTCCTCAATCAATTTCTGTCAGAATATAGAATGTCAGCTGCCCGGCTGTGTTCACGATGTAGCGCAGACCGTTCGGCCGGACTTCTTTGGTGATCTTTCCGGCACGCGGCTCCTTTTCGCGGACCCACGCATCGGGGTCGGGGATGTCGAGCTCTTCCACAAACACATCGCGCAGCTGATTCAGTTTGCAGCTGTTTTCTATCTCACGAATGACTTCGTACTGCATCGGGTTTTGCTCCAATGATCAGCGTGCCGCCGGTGAGATCGGCGCTTTGCAGAATGCCCGGAATGCGGGTCTCGTAGCCCATAACATCGGTGAGCACCAGCTCATTTCCGTCCACACGCACCTGCGCAACATAGCGCGCGGCAATGTTTTCTTCCTTCTTTTCGTTCAGATACGCAGTAGAGAGACACATAGTTATTACTCCTTTTTCAGAAGTGCCACCGCTGCATCCAGCTTCTCGTTGCCCTGACGGAAAAGCTCGATGGCGGAGAGCACGTTGTCCTTCGTCTCGCCCTCGAGACCGGCGGCAAGTTCCTCCAGCTCGCGGAGATGGTTCTTGTTGTGCTCTGCCATATGAGAGAGCAGGGCTTCGGGTGTTACACGGTGAAATGGATTCATCATATTGCATGGCTCCTTTATGAGATTGGAATGTTTACATAGATGCGATCCTCCGGCAGGCCGCGCCGAGCTCGTCGAGCGTGCTGCAGGGGATCATCGGACAAATTTTCATCGCCGAGCGGACGCTTTGGATGTACTGCCATTTTCGCTCGGGGATGGGGTTGAGGAAAAACATTTTTCCGACGCTTTTCCCGGCACGGAGAAGCTCGCGTTCCGCACCGGCGCGGTCGACCGTTTTGGTGTCGGAAATGATGAGCAGAAGCGTGGAAGAATTGAGCACCGCAGGGCGCATCGCATTGAGTGCACGGAGCGCACCGCCGAGATCGGTGCCGCGCCCGAATATGCCCGAGCGCTTCACATAGTCGCGGAAACGGTCCATGTCGTGCAGCTCAAAGGGATCCGCTTCGATCATCTCCTCCGAGAAGAGGAAGATGCGCGAATAGTCCGAAACGGTGTGCAGCGACTGGATAAAGCGGAGCATGAACTCCGAAAACTGGAGCATCGAGCCGGAAACATCGCACAGCACGACAAACTGCCGCTTCGCCGTGCGCTTCTTCCGGTAATAGAGGCGGTAGAGCGAGCCGCCGGTCTCAAGTCCCGCGCGGATGGTGCGGCGAAAATCGATGACGCCGGTGTGACCGCCGCGTGCGCGGCGGCGTGTAAGCTCGCCGTTGATCTGCCCGGCGATGCTTCGGATATAGGAAACGGCTTTGGGGATCTCACGGTCTTCAAAGGCGGTAATATCGCGGAACATCAGCCCGAGCTCGGGATCCTTCGCCGTGCCGCCGAGGGCGGCATCCTCCATCTGCATCTGCCGCTCGAGAATGGAGCGGGCGAAGATCGAATGGATAAAGTTGCCGTAGAGCTCCGGATTGCGGGAACCCTCGCCGGTGTATTTCTCTTTCAGCCCGAGCAGCCGCTCTTTTTCTTCCTCCGGCAGAGACGCAAAGGCGTCCTTCTGCGCCTCGGAATACTCCGAACCGCCGTCCTGACTCTGCAGATCCCGTTCCGCCTGCTCGCGTGCCTGCGCCTGCGAGAGCTCCTGCTCGCGGTGCTTTTTATCGAGCGAGAGGATCTTTTCCTCCGAGAGGAAAAATCCGTCAAACACTTTCTCGAACCGCTCGAGATCCTCGACGGAATGGGCATACACCGTGCCGAGCGCGGCCTTTACGGTCTCGCGGCTCTCCATGCCGACGGCGAAGAGAGCGCGGCAGGCGTCCTCCGTTTCGCGCGGCGTCACATCGAGCCCCTCTTTCCGCAGAAGACTTCCGAAGAGGGAGAGCTTTTCGAGATAAACTGTAAAGTCTGTCATTTGTCGTGATGGTGATGGTGGTGACCGCACCCGCAATCACCGGCGCACGCGTGGTCTTCTTTTTCTGCCTTTTCGGCGAGAAGATCCTCGGCGGCGAGAATGTCCTCACTGTTCTTGAGGACAAATCCCACGGTGTCGCGGAGCAGCTCCGGCGTAAGGTCGCGCACGCCGAGCGCATCGAGAGCCTCCGCCCAGTCGAGCGTTTCCGCAATGGAGGGCTTTTTGAGGATGGTGTCGTTCGCACGGAGCTTCTGCACCGCCCCGACGACCTGCACCGCGAGGCGCTCGTCCACATGCGGCAGACGGGAGCGCACGATGGCAAGTTCCTTCTCCGCATCGGGATATTGGATGTACACATAGGCGCACCGCCGCCGCAGCGCGTCCGAAAGCGGACGGACGCGGTTCGAGGTGAGCACGATAAAGGGGAGACTTTTCGCCCGGACTGTGCCGATCTCCGGAATGGAGACCTGCATATCCGAGAGAAGCTCCAGTAAAAAGGCCTCAAATTCCTCATCGGCCTTGTCGATCTCGTCAATTAAAAGGACCACCGGCTTTTCGGAGCGGATGGACTTCAAAAGCGGACGCTCGAGAAGATACTCTTCGCTGAAGAGCGAGCGCGTCAGCTCATCGCTTTCCTTTTGCCCCATGTTCACCTGGATGGAGAGAAGCTGCTTCTGATAGTTCCACTCATATAAGCTCTTGCTCTCGTCCAGACCGGTGTAGCACTGCAGACGGACAAGTTCCCGCCCAAGCACCGAGGACATGACCTTCGCGATCTCCGTTTTGCCGACACCGGCAGCGCCCTCCACCAGAAGCGGACGGCCGAGCTGCAGCGCGACATAGAGAGAGGTAGCCAGCGTATTATCGTAGATATACCCGGCCTCGGTCATTTTTTCGCAAAATTCATTCATTGTCATATCGATATACCACATCTTCCTGAAATCATACAATTTATATTATAGCATGATTCGGAGAATTAGAAAAGAGGGAGCACGCGTGCTTCCGAAAAAGAAAACCGGCGGAAAGAGTGCCGGAGGCCCGACAATCTCTTTCCGGCCGGTAATTGCTTGGAATATGAGATCTAATTAGATGTCAAACGGATCGAGACCGAAGACGGGGTGACCCTTCTCGGTGAGGAAGTTGATCATGGCTTCCAGATCGTCTGCGGTGGCGGCGACCGTCTCGTCGCAGATCATATCGGTGAAGTTCTCGATGCCGTAGAGCTCGAAAGCGCTCTTGTCGAGGTTGGTGCGGACTTCGTCCTTCAGCTTGGAAGGCATCCACACGATACGGGCAATGCCGCCCTCAGCGCGCATGAACTTCTTGGAAGCAATGAAGTGCTTGCCGTGGCCCATGAAGCCCGGGGTCTGCTGGCCGCCGCCGGTCATGGAGGCGAGCTCTGCAAACGACATGCCGAGCGGGGTGGAGCCGGCGTACTCGCGGTTGACGATCACAACGCCCATCGTGGAGGGTTCCATGCCGCAGATGCATTCGAAGCAGCCGCAGGAGGTCATAGGATCCTGGAAGAGGGAGTAGAGCGTCACGGACTCGAGGTGGCCCTGAGAGTATTCCTTGACGGCGCGGTTGACGTCCGGCCAGATGCCGATCTGCTCGTCGACGCAGCCTTCCTTGGAAACGATCTGGCAGGGACCGTTCGGGTTGAGCTGGTTGGTAGCCTTCGCATCGAGCCACGACACAGCGCCGCAGAGGCCGAGACGTTCCGGCGTAACGATGCAGACGTGGGACGGGGAGAAGGACTGGCACATGGTGCAGGTGTAGAACACATCCGCGGCCTCGTCGGTGAGGGAGGCAAGGCGTTCGTCGCGCTTGTTGTACACGGGAACGGCGAGCTCATGACGCAGACGGGTGCACTCTGCGGGATCGGTGATAACGGTGATCTGGCACTTGTCAATGACGGTGTCGTATTCGCTCTTCAGCTTGGCATAGAGGACCTCGCCGATGTGCTTGGCGCGGAAGCCCTCGTTGAAAGCGGCCTTGGAAATACGAACACGGATCTGATCACGCTGACCGGTGTGCATAACGCCCTCGAGGCAGTTGATCCAGGAGTGGAACTTGCGCTCGAAAACGGATTCGAAGTCGGACTGCATGGTCTTGCCGCCGACCTCGGCGATGTAGCTGAGCTGGATGGAAGAGCCCTCGGGGAAGGTGTCGAAATCGGGGCCGATCACGGTGATCTTGTGGTCCTCGATGTCGCGCGGATCCTTCATCTGCACGAGCTCGAAGCAGTCGGTGCGGCTGCCGTAAGCTTCAAACTGCATATCGCCGCGGCGAATGATCTCGCCTTCGAATGCGGTGTTGAAGGAGATGGGGATATCCATCTGGGTGACCTTGATCTTAACATCGCGGGCTTCGAGAGAGGTCTCGATCCAGTCCTTGGTGTTGTCGGCGATGAGCAGGCTCTTGGGAACGACCCACATATCGTTGTGATCGTTGGTGATGACGGGGAAGCCGAGGCCGATGCAGCAGGCGCCGGCGGCGACGGTGATGTCGTTGACGGGCGCGTAAGCATTGACGAAGGCGAAGATACGCTCGAGGGTGTAGGTGTTCATGCCCCAGTAGTCGAGAGGCTGAACGTTGCCGAAGATCATGGCGGCGCGCATAACGAGGTCAACGATGTGCGCAGCGCACCAGATGTCGGGGCCGACCTCAACGATACGGACCTTGAAGCCCATGGAGATGCCCATGCGCTTGGCCTGATCGATGATGCCGCCGATCAGGAACACGAAGATACCGCGGGACTGATAGCCCTTGATGGTGTCGCGTGCTTCCTCGTCGGAGGGAGCGGGCCCGATGAGCACGACGAAGCCGGGGATGTCGCGCGTAACGAGCGGGAGGCCGAGCTCACGGACCTCGGCGTCGGTCATGTGGCCGTGATACTCGCCGTGGTAGGGAGCGGTATCCTCAACGTACTTGCAGGCCTCAATGACCTGAGCGGCCATCGCGGTGGCAAAGCCGGAGGTGAAAATATCATGGGTGCGCTGCTCGCGGGTCATGAACTCCTTGATCGGGCCGTCCATAGCCTTCTTCAGGTCCGCGAGGGTGGTAACTTTGATGCCGGTATACTGCAGAATGATAGCGCAGTTATACGCGGTATCGGGGAACGATACGGGATGATCCGCGCCGTATTTGGCAATGGCCTCATCAAGATCATGGGCTGCCTTGGCGTACATCTCGTCGTTGCCGCTGAATACTCTGTCAAATAAGCGTCTCACGCTTAATTCCTCCTGTCGGTTTCCGCTGCTGCGGTAGAGTCAATCTTATTTTTGATTGCACGGATCTCTTCTACGGTTCCGGGGGCAATGTCGTAGGGGGACATGCACCGGCGGTCTGCATCCGAAACGTCTCCGCTGTAATGGATGATGCCGAGTAAGTTTTCTTCCGGCACCTGCGAACGAATGAATTCCTCATCCGCCGCATCGCGTACCTTGTTGCCGACGACCGACACCCGGTATACGCCGAGATCGGCGGCCAGCCGCTGCACGCTGTGGTAGGTCTGAATGCTGCGCGCGCCGGGCTCCACAACGACGATGAACTGATCCACGAGACTGGTCGTGCCGCGGGCGAGATGCTCGAGGCCGGCTTCCATGTCCATGATGACGACATCATCGCGTCCCACGATAAGGTGGGAGAGGATGCGCTTGAGAATGACGTGCTCGGGGCATACGCACCCGCTGCCGCCGGTCTTCACCGTTCCCATCAGCAGCAGCTTCACGCCGTTGATCTCCCGCGAGAGCATATCCGGCAGATCGTCTACCTTGGGATTGATCTTGAAGAACTTCTCAAACTGGTCCGCTTCCGTGCGCTCACGGATCATCTCCTTCATTTCGGAGATGGGCGTGATCTTCGAAAGCTCCTCTTCGGAGAAACCGAGCGCGAGACCGAGATTGGCATCCGGGTCTACGTCGGCGCAGAGAACTTCGTGACCCTCGTCCGCATACAGGCGGGCAAGAACGGCGGAAAATGTGGTTTTGCCCACGCCGCCTTTTCCGGTAACCGCGATTTTCATGCTCAGATACCCAGCGCTGCGCGCTTGGCCTCGATGCCGTCAATGATCTTCTTGACGAGCGCATCGGGGTCGGTGTCGATCACATAACCGGCGCCGACCATGTCTTTGGTGCCCTCGGTGATGAGTTCCATCATCTTGGCGGAGCCGCTCACGAGCGGATCGATGCCGAGATAGGTGGTGATGCCGGTGGCAACGACGTAGTTGGCGATGGAGACGGCCTTTTCGCTCATCCATTCGGGAGCGCAGCCGACGACCGGAAGCTGTGTGGTATCGATGCCCCAGTCCTTCGCAATGTCGGTGACGAGGAGCATCATACGGCTGATGTCAACGCAGGAACCCATGTGCAGCACGGGCGGGATGTCCGCGAGCGTGCAGACACGGCGCAGACCCTCACCGCAGAGGACCTTGGCTCTCTTATCGAGGAGGCCGGCCTTGGAAGCAGCCTGAGCGGCGCAGCCGGTGGACACGACGATGATGTCGTTCTCGATGAGCTTCTTCATGATCTCAATGTGGGAGTAGTCGGGACGTACCTTCGGGTTGTTGCAGCCGACCATAGCCACGGCGCCGCGGATAACACCGGAGCGGACGCACTCGATGAGGGGCTTGTAGGTGTCCAGCTCGTCGAGGTGGCTGTTGGTGACGGTGTCGAGACGGCTCTTGATGCCTTCGCAGGAATAGCCGACGGTGGCTTTATGCTTGTGTTCGGGGATAAAGATCTTGCTCTCATCACGGTTCTGGAAGTTTTCGCAGGCTTCCATGACGATCTTGCGGGCGACTTCGCCGGCGTTCTCGCTGGTGATGGGCAGATAGGTGCTGCCGGGGATGCGGGCGATGGGGGAGGTGGTGTAGAACTTGGTGTGGAAGCACTCGCTGAGAGGCCCGAGGTTCGGGAAAATGCACTGTACGTCAACGACGATGGCTTCGACAACGCCGGTCAGGAGAGCGTTCTCCTGCTGCAGGAAGTTGCCGGCCATACGGATGCCGTGGCGCATTGCGATCTCGTTCGCGGTGCAGCACATACCGACAATGTTGATGCCCTTCGCGCCGAAGCTGCGTGCATACTTGAGCATCTCCTTGTCTTCGGAGAGCAGCACGATCATTTCGGAAACGGCGGGATCGTGGCCATGGCAGACGATGTTGACCATGTCCTTCTCGAGGACGCCGAGGTTGCCTTCGGTCTCCTTCGGCATCGGGGTGCCGTAGGCGATATCGCTGAACTCGGTGCCGGCCATGGAGCCGCCCCAGCCGTCGGCCAGGCCGCAGCGCAGGGACTGGCGAACCAGAGCCTCGGGATCGGCGGTGCAGCCCATGTGGGTCATGTGCATCGCGGTTACGACTTCGCGGTCAACGGCACGGGGGAGAATGTCCTGCTCTTCCCATGTCTTGCGGCGCTCTTCGGTCGCGCGGTTGATCCAGTTCTGATAGCCGTCGACCTTGCCGTATTCGTTGAGGCCGATGAGAGCGGTCTCGTGGGCAATGTCATAAATGTCGCGGCCTTCGGTCTCGACGCCCCATTCTTTGGCAAGCTTCAGCAGCTTGTTGGCGTCGGTGACGTGGTAGTAGCCGTCCTCGCTGGACTCCAGGACCTTGCGCACGCACTCACGGCCGTGGTCGGAGTGGGTGGCAGCGCCGCCGGCGGCCATACGCAGGTAGTTGCGGCCCGCAATGGTGTCTGCGGTCGCACCGCAGATGCCCTTCGGGGCCTTGGGAGTGATGCGGCAGGGGCCCATTGCGCAGATACGGCAGCAGACGCCCTTTTCGCCGAAGCCGCAGTGCGGCGTTTGAGTTTTCACTCGGTCGGACCAAATATCGATACCGACTTTTACGGCAGTTTCATGCAGACGTGCGGAATCTTCTTCCATCTGCTCCACGGTAGTGGATTTGAATTCTTCGCTCATTCGTATGTCATCCTCCGATGTAATACTGAATCTCCCTTTACTTTATACGAATACCCAACAACAGCGGATATTTTCCGCAGCTCCGTTATTGGGTATAGGCATTACAGCTCGAGGTAGGAATCAGCGTAAAGCATATTGTTCTTGATGATGTCGCAGGACTTGATGGTGTCCATCATGCGCTTGCTGCAGGGGTTGATGATCGCGCTGGAAAGACCGGCCTGCATGGCCATGGCGATCATAGCGGAGTCCATGATCGGGCGAACGTCCTTCGGCATGCCGTTGGAGACGTTGCTCAGACCGCCGGTGGTCTTGAAGCCCTGCTCCGTGAACTGACGGATGGCTTCGAGAACATCGCCGAGCTTGTCCTGCATGCCCTTGATGACGATGAACAGAGGATCGAACCACAGGTCATCGGAGTCCATGCCGAGGCTGAGGCCGCGCTCAAGAAGCTCCATGAGGTAGTTCATGCGCTCTTCGACATCGGCGGGAACGCCCTGCTTGGAGCAGAGAGCGATGACGATGGCGTCGTTCGCAGCGGCGAGGTCGATGTTGGAGATGCGGTCGCCGGCGTCGGCGGAGTTGACGATGGGCTTGCCCTTGGAGCGGTTGTAGACGGAAATACCGGCTTCGATCGCCTTCTGGTTGGCCGTGTCAAGTGCCAGAGGAACATTATCAAAGTTGGACTGAATGAGCTGGACGGCCCACTTCATGAGCTCTTCGCCGTCAGACTCGGCAGGCCCGATGTTGACGTCGAGGTAGTCGGCGCCGGCTTTGAGCTGCTCTTCGGCACGCTGCAGAATGGGGGCGGGGTCGCGGTTCGCCATGGCGGCGCGGATGACGGGGGAAATGCAGTGAATTCTCTCGCCAATCGTGATGAATTTGCCCATTGTGATTTCTCCTTTAAAAATAGTTCGGGTATTCCAAAGACACCGCACAATACCGTTTGCGGATGGGTCGATATTGCGCGGCGTCTAAGCGCGTAAAATTATTTGCCGGCGTACTCGCGCAGGAACTTGACGAGCTCGACAGCCTCGTTGGGGGCTACGATGATCGTCCAGCCGGGGAGCTTGGCTTCCAGCTCGCCCTTGAGAACGGCGACCTTGCCGGGGATGAGAAGCGTGCGGCTCTTGATCTTCTCTTCAATGCCCTGCTCCTGGATGAAGCGGGCGATGGAGGAGGCGGAGAGCTTGCCGGCAGCCCATGCGGTCAGGACGGAGTAGCCGCCTGCATCGGAGATGAGCAGGTTCAGAGGCACACCGCTGCGCTCCATTTCGCCGGAAACGACGAAGTAGGTGAGCGCGAAGTCGACGGTCGTGGCGCAGATGGCGTTCTCGTCGGCGCCGTTGAGCGGGTAGATGCCGGGGGCGACCTTCATCGGCTTCTGGGGGTCGGTGAAGATGTTCTGACGCAGGCCGTACAGCGGGAGCGCCTTGGCGTAGTCCATGTCGTCCATGACGATGACGGAGCCGTAGCGAGCGGTGAACACGGCGGCCAGAGCGCACTGCATGTGGCTGTTGCCCGGTGCAAGCGCGGAAGTGTCAACGAGCGAGGGATAACCGAAGGTGCGGTCCTCGTTCTTGAGGGCGGCGCGGCGGATGCGGACGGTCTCGCCGAAGGCTTCCTTGATGGATTCCTTGGAGACGCTGAGGATGAGGTTCTTGTTGCCGAGACCTTCGAGCTTCGTGACGGTGTCATGCAGAGCATCGAGGTTGGCGGCGGAAACGCCGAGCACGGCGCCGGCCTCGGTGGCCAGCTTGCTCATGGCTTCGTAGTTGGACTCGTTGGCGCCGTTGAGGATAACGGGCGTGCCCTTGACGAGCTCGAGCGCCTTGGCGGCGAGAGCTTCATCGGAAACGGTGAGGATGAGGGCGCGGCCGTCGGCGGCGTCCTTCGCCTTGCCGACAAGCGCGAGGAACTTGGCCTCGTCGCCGTCTGCGCAGTGGTTGATGCGGATCATCTCCGCGCGCATACGCTCGCCGATACGCTCGTAGTCGACGACCTTCAGGTTGGCCAGGCGGCGCTCGGCCTCCGCATCGTCCATCTTATCGCACAGAGCGATGGCGTACAGGCTGCGGGAAACGAACGTCTTGTCGTGGCGGAACATAACGGTCTCGCCGCCGAGGGTGTAATCGCCGACCTTGATGGTCTTCATCGGAGGTGCGGTCTGATCGGAGAGCTTCGCAAGCGCTTCGGCGGAGAAGTGCGGGCATTTGTCAAGAGGCAGAGCGCCCTGGGCGACCTTCATGCAGAAAGCCATGCAGGTGGGGCAGCCGCAGTCCTTGCAGTTCGTCTTCGGGGACAGTTTGAAAATGTCAAGACCTTTCAGTGCCATAACACGATACCTCCTTATGCAAGCGCCGAGACAAGCTCGGAAATGGTTTTGACGGACTCGGGGTGACGAAGGATGACAGCGTCGCTGCCGCTGGCGATGACCGCGGAAGCGGTGGTGATCTCCATCTGGATGCCGCGCTCTTCTCTGGAGCCCCAGGTCGGCGCATCGGCCTCTTCCAGAATGGCTTCCTTCACGCCCCAGCAATCGCTTGCGAGCGGGGTGATGACAGGCATCTGGAGAGCTGCATCGTTCTGCTTGAGAGCGGCGTCCTTAACACGCTCGACGGTGGAGGCGAGGTACTCAAAGCCGTAGCCCGCAGCCGCCTGGCCGAGGTTCATGACGACCTTGTCCATGGGGATGCCCATCTGGGAGAGCAGAACGTTGAGCTGTTTGGCGAGGTTGATGTCAACGGCAGACTCGCCGCCGACGTTCTGACCGCCGGCGAGAACAACGGACGCGCCGACCGTCTTGTAGTTTTCTTCCTTGCAGGAGAGGAACAGAGCGTTCTCACCGCGAAGGACGTCGGACACTTTCACGAAAAGCTCGGTGTCCTTTTCCATGTTCTTGCAGCCCATAACAACGAGGGGCTTGTCAATGGCATCGCACACGGCCTTGGCGGTAGCGGCGCAGTCATCGACGGAGGCGTTTTCACCGTTGGGGTCGGCAGACTCGAGCACGAGCGCGACGAAGTCGACGCCCTCGGCAGTCGCGGCCTTTTTGGCGCGGTCAACAACGGTCTCGCATCCGGCGTAGAACGCAGCGAGGCCGGGGACGGTCGCATCGAATCCCTTATCGGAGACTTCGATGCCCACTTTCGCCTGAGAGGTGGTGCCGTCGAAAGAGTAGAGCGGGTAGACGTTTCCGCCGCCGAGGGACACGGTCTTGCCTTCTTTTCCGAAGGTAAGGGTCTTCAGCGTTGCGGAAAATACCTGAGGTTTGTCAGCAAAGGGCATAAAAATTCCTCCTGTAATTATAAACTCATCGGCTCGGCGTTCCCCATGCGAACCGATTGTTTACGGAAATTAATGAACAGCGTGTACCGTTTAGCAACGATTTGTCGCCTTTTTCGGACGTTCATAGTCATTTTTGATTTAAAAAACGGATTTTCACGCTATTTTTCGTATAAAGTATATATTATTCTCGAATTAGAAACAAGCAGAATTAAATGGACTTGATGCAACTTTTTGTTGCACTTTGAAGTTGATAATGGTAGAATGTCCAATAGCACAAAAGCCCTGTGCGTCCGTATGTGTGCGAAGGCACAATATACGGCAAAATTCCGGCAGTACCGCAGTCCCTGCCATGTGCGGTGCCGCCGGGTGCGATTTGCTTTCGGGCAGCTCCGCGCGATCCGTCCAAGCGCTCTGAACGGCATCATGCTCTGCTGCCCCGGAAATCAGGAGGAATAGCGTTCCCTATGGAGTTAAAACAGCTTCGTGTATTCTTGACCGTGGCAAACACCCACAGCTTCCTGGCGGCGGCGGGAGAACTGTATCTGTCCCGTCAGGCAGTAAGCAAAACCATCTGCAATCTGGAGGAGGAGCTCGGCGTCGAACTCTTCATCCGCAACCAGAGCGGCGCGACGCTCACCACGGCGGGCAATTACTTTTTCCCGCGTGCCGAGCGCCTCGTGGCGGACGCCGACCGTCTGCAAAGCGAGATCCAGAACGCCAAAAGCGCGTTCCGCCCCGAGATCCGTCTGTGCCTTGCGACGGGACTCTATGCCATCTACGCCGAGCCCCTGCGCCGGTACCGCACCGAGCACAGCTCGGAGCTGAGCCTCAAGCTCACATCCGCTCTGGACTTCGACTGCGACAGCGTCCTTGCCAACCGCAAGGCCGATGCACTCGTATCCTTTACGCCGCAGCGAAACAAGATCATTTCCTCTGTCCTGCTGACGGAATCCCCTCTCGTGGCACTCATCAACAAGCAGAACCCCCTGGCCAACAGCAAGACGCTCAGCGCCTCGGCTCTCAACTCGTCGCCGCTTCTTATTTATAACGGCGGCCGCATGCGGGGCCTTTGGGGCACGGGCTTCCTGAAGGAAAACGACGTCATCAGCAGCGACCTGCAGTTTCTCCTGCAGCTGCTGCGCAAGGATGAGGGCATCCTCATCCTGCCGGAGATCATGGCAATGAACGAGCGCATCTATGCCTCCATCGTCCGGCTCGACTTTCCCACCGAGGACGGGTGCGTGTATTTCTCCACGCTCATTCCCTCTCATTATAATGAGCGCACCCTCCACATCCTGAACGATCTGTGCGCGGTGCTCCGGGACGTATGACGCCCGATCGGTGCAACCGACCGTGACCCGGTGCAACTACAGGTTACGATAATATTTTGCACTTGAAATCCGACACAAATCGTGCTATTTTCGTTTTACAGTACATAATTTTTGCGAGGCGGTGACAATCCGGTGAATTACCCTAAGTTTACACTGAAAAGCCGCGAGGAGCTTGAGACACTCCTCTCCGGCAGGGACAACCTGTTCATCGTGACCTGCAACAAATGTTTTAAGGAACTTTCTGTTGCGGGCGAACCGGAATCCGCCGAGCTGACAGCTTTGGCTGGCGAGCTCGGAAAAACGGTTACCGGAACGGCAGCGGTGGACTTCCTCTGCAACAGCGTTCAGACCGAACGCACGCTGCAGGGACTCATTCCGGAAGGAACGGAAAATGTACTCATCGCATCCTGCGGTCTCGGCGTTCAGACGCTGGCCGACCGTACGGATCTCCCGGTGTTCGCGGCAAGCGACACACTCAACTACATCGGACAGCACGGCATGGCGCTCACGCAGAAGACCTGCGGCGCGTGCGCACAGTGCTATCTGAACGTGACCGGCGGCATCTGCCCGATCGTCGACTGCTCGAAGAGCCTCGTCAACGGACAATGCGGCGGCGCGAAAAACGGCAAATGCGAGCTGGATCCCCAGAAGGACTGCGCGTGGGAAAAAATCTACCGCCGTCTGGAGAAGCAGGGCCGTCTGGAGGAGTTCCTCCATCGTCCCGTGCAGCTGCGCGACTACTCCAAGGTGAGCCACAAGCTCGTTGCGGACTATGTCAAGGCCATCCGCGAGAATCGTCTGGACGGCTACTACGGCGGCGTCCATCCTCTCGAGCGCAAGGGCTTCACGGAGAGCATTTCCCTTCGTGAGTTCCCCGAACCGGAAGTCGTTGTCATTCCGACTTCGATGCACTCCGGCAAACCGGCCACGCCGGTCGTCCAGGTCGGCGACCATGTGAACGTCGGCCAGCTCATCGCCGAAGCCGCGGGCTTCATCAGCGCCAACGTCCACTCGAGCGTGAGCGGCACCGTGGAAGCCATCGAGCCGCGCGTGCACCCCATCAAGGGGCCCGGCGTGCTCTCCATCGTCATCCGTTCCGACGGAAAAGACACCATTGACAGCTCCGTACAGCCGGCCAAGCCGATCGAGGAGCTGACTCCCGACGAGATCATCGACGTCGTCCGCGACAAGGCCATCACCGGCATGGGCGGCGCTGGATTCCCGACCTACGTCAAACTCAAACCCGGCAAGCCCATCGACGCCGTTCTCATCAACGGCTGCGAGTGCGAGCCGCTCATCACCTCCGACCACCGCGTCATGCTCGAGTACCCCGAGGATGTCGTCTACGGCCTGCGCGCCATGGTGAAAGCCGTCAACGCGCCGCGCGGCGTCATCGTCATCGAGGACAACAAGCCCGATGCCGCCGAGGCCATCCGCGCCGCGGCCGCACCGTATGAGAACATCGAAGTTCTCGTCGTGCGCACGAAGTACCCGCAGGGCGCAGAAAAGATGCTCATCAAGCGCGTGCTCGGACGCTCCGTCCCGAGCGGCGGTCTGCCCGCCGATGCCGGCGCCGTCGTGAGCAACGCGAGCAGCTCGAAGGCCATTGCCGACGCTCTGCGCACCGGCATGCCGCTCGTCAAGCGCGTCGTTTCCGTAACGGGCGAGAAGCTCTGCCGTCCCGGCAACTACATTGTCCGCATCGGCACGAACGTGCAGGACATCATCGATTACTGCGGCGGCACCGCCGACGGCGATGTTACCGTAAAAATGGGCGGCTTCATGATGGGCACGCCGCTGCAGACCACCGAAGTGCCGGTGATCAAGGGCACGAACGGCATCATCGCCATCGAGACCGACCACACCACGCCGGTCGAGTGCATCCGCTGCGGACGCTGCGTGGATGTCTGCCCGATGGAGCTCAAGCCGCTGTACTTTGCAAAGTACGCCGACGAGGGCAATGTGCAGGGTCTCAACGACGAGCACATCCGTGACTGCATGGAGTGCCGCTGCTGCGAATACATCTGCTCGGCCAAGATCCCTCTGGTCACCAAGATTCGTGCCGGCAAGCTGGCTGTGATGGAGGCGAAGAAGTGATATGCTGATTACTCAACTGAAATCCAAGGATGAGATCCTTTCGCTGATCGGCGGCAAGTGCTTTATCCTCACCTGCCACGGCTGCCGCGAGGTGCAGTTCCCCACAAAGGAAGCCGATGAGCTGCAGCGTGAGCTGACCGAAGCCGGCAAAGTGACCGGCACTCTCACGACCGACTATGTCTGCAACGTGGAAAATCTGAAGCTCCGTCTGCAGAGCCGCGCGGACGCGATCGCCGAGGCGGACGCGATCCTCGTGTTCTCCTGCGGCGTCGGCGTACAGACCGTTGCGGAGATCTACGATACCAAGCCCGTGTACGCCGCGTGCGATACCGTGCGTCTGCCCGGTTTCCAGGGCGTCACGCCGCTCGAATACGACTGCGGTCAGTGCGGCGAGTGCTGGCTGAACATGACCGGCGGCATCTGCCCGATCACCGCCTGCTCGAAGAGCCTTGTCAACGGCCCCTGCGGCGGCACGAAAAACGGCAAGTGCGAAGTCGATCCCGAAATGGACTGCGGATGGGAGCGCATCTACCGCCGGCTCGAAAAGCTCGGCCGTCTCGAAGAGCTGCGCTGCCCGACAAGACTGCATGACTACTCCACCGACAAGGTGACCGCGGCATGCAAGCAAAATCATAACGAAGGTTGAGGAGTTGAATACGATGAAAGTAACGGATCTGTTTCAGCAAGGTCAGTTTGTAGTCTCTGCCGAGGTCGGCCCTCCGAAAGGCTTCCACGTCGAAGAACTGATCGAAGACGCCAAGAAATATTTCGACGGTGTTTCCGCCGTCAACGTGACCGATAACCAGTCCTCCGTCATGCGTCTCGGCTCCCTGGCCGTTTGCAAGGCGCTGCTCGACGCGGGCTTCAACCCGATTTTCCAGATGGCCTGCCGCGACCGCAACCGCATCGCGCTGCAGTCCGACCTTCTCAGCGCCGCCATGTTCGGCATTGAGAACGTCCTGATGCTCACCGGCGACCACACCCGCCTCGGCGACCACCCGCAGGCGAAGCCGGTGTTCGACCTCGACTCTGTCTCCCTGCTGCATGCCGCTTCTCTGCTCGAGCAGGGCGTCGATCTCGGCGGCAACGCGCTCGTGGGCGAGGCCCCGAAGTTTGCCAAGGGCGCCGTCGTCTCGCCGTGCAGCGATTCCGTCGATGCGCAGCTCGCCAAGATGGAGCGCAAGGTCATGGCCGGTGCGGAGTACTTCCAGACCCAGGCCGTGTTCGACTCCGAGAAGTTCATCAGCTTCATGGAGAAGGCAAAGCAGTTCGGCAAGCCCGTGCAGCTCGGCATCATCATTCCGAAGTCCGCCGGCATGTGCAAGTATATGAACAACAACGTCGCCGGCATCCATGTCCCCGACGAAATGATCCAGGCTCTTGCCGCCGACAAGGAAAAGGCAAAATCCGGCGAGACCGGCGTCGCCATGGCGGCGAAGATCATCCGCGAGTGCAAGCCCTACTGCAGCGGCGTGCATATCATGACGCTCGGCTGGGAATCCAAGATCCCCGCTCTGCTGGAGGCAGCCGGCCTCCGCTGACCGATACGCCGGAGAGCATGATCCGTCAAGGAATACGCACTTTTGATAATTGAAGTGCGTATTCCGGGATGTAATAATGTATCCGGCGCTCACAAAACGAAGGCTAATTCATTTAGCATAGATATCAAAGGAGGAAAAAAGTTATGTCCTACAAATCCGACATCGAGATCGCCCAGGAGTGCAAAAAAAAGCACATTCGCGTCATCGCCGAAACGGCAGGCGTGGATGAGAAGTATCTGGAGCAGTACGGCAACTACAAAGCCAAAGTTGACTTCAATCTTCTCAAGGATAAGGCCAATGAGCCGGACGGCAAGCTGATCCTTGTCACGGCCATTACCCCCACTCCGGCGGGTGAAGGCAAGACCACGACGTCCGTCGGTCTCGCCGACGGTCTCCGTAAGATCGACAAGAACGTCATCCTCGCGCTGCGCGAGCCTTCCCTGGGGCCCGTGTTCGGCGTGAAGGGCGGCGCGGCCGGCGGCGGTTACGCCCAGGTCGTCCCCATGGAGGATATCAACCTCCACTTCACCGGCGACTTCCATGCCATCGGCGCTGCGAACAACCTGCTTGCCGCCATGCTCGATAACCACATCCAGCAGGGCAACGCGCTCGGCATCGATCCCAAACAGATCACCTGGCGCCGCGCGGTCGACATGAACGACCGTCAGCTCCGCAACATCGTCGACGGTCTCGGCGGCAAGGCACACGGCGTGCCCCGCGAGGACGGCTTCGACATCACCGTCGCTTCCGAAGTCATGGCAGTGTTCTGCCTCGCTTCCGACGTTATGGACCTCAAGGCCCGCCTCGGCCGCATCATCGTCGGCTACACCTATGACGGAAAGCCCGTCACCGCGCACGACCTCAAGGCCGAAGGCGCTATGACCGCCCTCCTCAAGGACGCTCTCAAGCCCAACCTCGTGCAGACGCTCGAAGGCACCCCCGCTTTCGTCCACGGCGGACCGTTCGCGAACATCGCCCACGGCTGCAACTCCATCACCGCCACCCGCATGGCCCTCAAGCTCGGTGACTATGTCGTCACGGAAGCCGGCTTCGCCGCCGACCTCGGCGCCGAGAAGTTCCTCGACATCAAGTGCCGCATGGGCGGTCTCAAGCCCTCCGCGGTCGTCATCGTTGCCACCGTCCGCGCCCTCAAGTTCCACGGCGGCGTGCCCAAGGCGGAGCTGAACCACGAGAACCTCGAAGCTCTCGAGAAGGGCCTGCCGAACCTCCTGCAGCATGTTTCCAACATCAAGAACGTCTACGGCCTGCCCTGCGTCGTTGCCATCAACGCGTTCCCGACCGACACGAAGGCGGAACTCGACCTCGTCGAGGAGAAGTGCCGCGAGCTCGGCGTCAATGTCGCGCTCAGCGAAGTGTGGGCCAAGGGCGGCGAAGGCGGCATCGCTCTCGCGAAGGAAGTTGTCCGTCTGTGCGAAGAGCCGAACGATTTCCACTACTGCTACGAGTCCGACATGTCCATCATGGAGAAACTCAACGCCATCTGCACGAAGATCTACCACGCCGACGGCGTGCAGCTTGTCGGCAACGCCCCCAAGCAGCTCCAGCAGCTCGAGGCTCTCGGCTTCGGCAACATGCCCATCTGCATGGCGAAGACGCAGTACAGCTTCTCGGATGACCCGACCAAGCTCGGCGCTCCGAAGGGCTTCACCGTCAGCGTCCGCAACCTGAAGGTCTCCGCCGGTGCCGGCTTCATCGTTGCTCTCACGGGCGACATCATGACCATGCCCGGCCTGCCCAAGGTCCCCGCTGCCGAGAAGATCGATGTCGACGAGAACGGCGTCATCTCCGGTCTGTTCTGATCCTATGATAAACAAAAGCGTAAAAGAATTCAGCGAAGCCCTCGCCTCCAAAGCCGCCGTTCCCGGCGGCGGCGGAGCGAGCGCTCTCGCCGGAGCGCTCGGCGCAGCGCTCGGTGATATGGTGGGCGAGCTCACCGTAGGCAAGAAAAAGTACGCCGATGTCGAGCCCATCATCCGTGAGCTCATGACCCAGGCGCAGACGCTGCGCGAAGAGCTGCTCGCCTGCATCGGCAAGGACGCCGAAGCCTTTGAGCCGCTCTCCAAGGCCTACGGCATTCCGAAGGACGATCCGACGCGTGCGGAAGTCATGGAAAACTGCCTGCGCGCCGCCGCCGCTCCTCCGATGGAGATCATGGAACTGAGCGCCAAAACGCTCGACCTGCTGCGCGGCTTTGCCGACATGGGCAGCAAGCTCGCCATCTCCGATGCCGCTACCGGCGCCGCCATGAGCCGCGCCGCGCTCTACGGCGCTGCCATGAACGTGCGCGTCAACACCGCCGCCATGCAGGACCGCGAGTACGCCGCCAAGGTCAACGCGCGCGTCGATGCGCTCATCGAGCAGTACGGCGCCCTGGCCGATACGATTTTCCAAGATGTTTACGGGAGGTTCTGCTGATGGCAGCAAATGTATTGAAAGGCGCGCCCGTTGCGGCAGCCATCAATGAAAAAATGATCGCAGACGTCACCGCTCTCAAGGAGCGCGGCATCGAGCCGACCCTCGCCATCCTCCGCGTCGGCGAGCGGGATGACGATCTGAGCTACGAGCGCGGTGCCATGAAGCGCTGCGCCGCCGTAGGCGTTGCGGTAAAGAATGTCGTTCTGCCCGCCGATGTGGACAGCGACACGTTCTTCAGCACGCTCGACGGACTGAACAAGGACGATGCCGTCCACGGCATCCTGATGTTCCGCCCCCTGCCGAAGCATCTCGACGGCGAACGCGCCCGTCAGATGCTCGCCCCCTCCAAGGACGTTGACGGCTGCACGGACGGCTCCCTCGCCGGCGTGTTCACGAACACGAAGCTCGGCTTCCCGCCCTGCACCGCACAGGCGGCCATGGAGATCCTCGACTACTACGGTGTGAACTGCACCGGCAAGCGCGCCGTCGTCATCGGCCGCAGCCTCGTGGTCGGCCGTCCCGCCGCTCTTATGCTCATGCACAAGAACGCCACCGTCACGGTCTGCCACACCAAGACCGTCGATACGCCGTCCATCGCCCGCGAAGCGGACATCCTCATCGTCTGCGCCGGACAGATGCGCAGCGTCGGTGCCGATTCCGTGCGCGAAGGCCAGACCGTCATCGATGTCGGCATCCACTTCAACGAGGAAACGCAGAAGCTCTGCGGCGATGTCCGCTTTGAAGAAGCCGAACCCGTGGTCGATGCCATCACGCCGGTACCCGGCGGTGTCGGCAGCGTCACGACGAGCGTCCTCGTGAGCCACGTAGTCGAAGCTGCAAAGAGGGCTGCCAAATGAAAAAGCGCCTCGCTGTTTTTGTATCCGGCGTCCTCGCGGGCATCTCCATCGCGCTCGGCGGAACGGTGTTCCTCTCGCTCGACAACAAGGTGCTCGGATCCATGCTCTTCACGGTCGGACTCTTCACCATCTGCACGCTCGGTATGCATCTCTTTACCGGCAAAGTGTGCTATGTGTTCGATAAGGACAAGAGCTACGCTCTGGACCTGCCGTTCATCTGGCTCGGCAACCTCGCCGGCACCTGGCTCTCCGCACAGGCCCTCCGCGCCACGCGCGTCGGCCCGGCACTTGCGGAAAAGGCCGCAACGCTCTGCGATACGAAGCTCAATGACGGACTTCTGAGCATCTTCATTCTGGCCGTTTTCTGCAACATCCTCATCTACATCGCCGTGGAAGGCTTCAACAAGAACCCCCACGAGCTCGGCAAATATCTCTCGCTGTTCTTCGGCGTTATGGTGTTCATCCTCTGCGGATTCGAGCACTGCGTCGCGAACATGTTCTATTTCTCCGTTGCGGGCGCATGGAGCGGAAAGACCTTCCTCTATCTGCTCGTCATGACCCTCGGCAACGCCGCAGGCGGAGTCCTCCTCCCCCTGCTCCGGAAAATAAAACCCTGAACGACCAACAAGAAAAGCTCCTTTCCCGGGTTCCCGGGAAAGGAGCTTTTTTATGGGGGTATTGCAGGGGGAGAGGGGTATGGATCAAAGAAAACTGCGCTCGGTCAGAACGGCTTCATAGCCGTTGATGGTCACGGTATCGCCGATGGCCGCCTTATCGAGATCGATCATCGCGTAGCCGATGTTCTTGCCGCAGCTGAAACCGGTCGTGTACTTCGTGGCGCGTCCGACCTGCACGCCGTTTTTCATAAGGGGATTGCCCTTCCACAGCGGGCCGCCGTAGATGATGGCCTCATCGTCCGCAACGGTAAAACCGACCAGACGGCGCTTCGCACCGGCGTCGCGCACTTTGGCAGCGGCTTCCTTGCCGATGAATTCCTTGCTCCAGTCGATGGACTTCTCCATACCGACTTCAAAGGGACTTGCCTTATAGATATCCATCATCAGCACATAGCCCGCCTCGGCCGCGAGCGTCATGACCATGACGTCGATCTCCGTGACATGGCAGGCACCGAGCTTTTCGCCCTCGGCTTCGAGCTTCGCGATGAGCGCATTTTCCTCCGCGGCGGAAATGTAGATCTCATAACCGACTTTCTCTCCGGTGAATCCGGCGCGGTGCACCTTGACGGGGATGCCGTCCATCGTGTTGTCCGCCATGCGGAAGAACTTCTGCCCGTCCACAGGCGCATCGACAACGGCGTTCACCAGCGTGAGCGCATTCGGCCCCTGAACGGAGTACATCTTCCATTCATCGGTGATCTTCCGGAATTCCACATTCAGACCGGCGCTGTTCCGCTCGAGCCAGCGGAGCTGGTCGCGGACATACAGCCCGGAGATCCAATAGAGATCCTCGCCCATATGCGTCACGATGGTATCGTCGATGATGAGACCGTCTTCGTTGAGCATGGTCGTGTATTTGGAAACGCCGATGCCCGCCTTATAGATGGGCGCGACGCAGACTTTATCCAGAAGCGTCAGCGCATCCGGTCCTTTGACCTCTACGAGGTGATGGGTAAAATCATACCAGCCGACATTGCTGCGCACGGCCAGATGCTGTGCGCGCACGCTCGGGTCTGTACTCAATAGCATGCTGTTCCCTCCTTATTCCTTCTTCGCGCCGTCGGCATAGGTGTAGCCGGGCTTCTGACGGCGGTAGCCGTACAAGCCTTTTTCGATGACATAGTGGATCTTGCCCTGCGGTGCATTCTCGCCGAGCTTTACGACCCACTGCGTATCGATCAGCGTCTTTGCCGCACCGTCAAAATATGCAAGGAACGCATCCGTAAACTCCGGATACTGCCCGTACATATTCTGCATCATTTCGTCCACTTCCACCACGCAGCGCTCCGGCGTGAATTCCACGAAGTCCCACGGAATATTCTTGCACTGCTGGATCATGCTGATATACGCCGCCAGCACGCGTCCGTCATTGACATCGGCCGGGACACCCAGCCACTCGCGGACTTTCTTGCGGGTGTTGTATTCGCCGAACTGGAACTTGCCCGCCGTCTCGAATACGACCTTGACCACATGCATGGCCTTGGGCATATCCTCCGGCTTCGTCAGCGTGCGGATGCCGAGAGCCGCATGGCCTGCGTAGGAGAGCGGAGCGAGGCAGCCGGAGCGGAACATTTCGCCGGCCGTCCAGCGCGCATTCAGCGGAGAGAGGAACTCACCGGTGTGCATCCATTCACACTCTTCCTTGTTCGGCATCTGATCCTTTTCCTGCGGATATGTTGCGCCCGGACCCCAGTCTTCCCAGTCGAAACCGTCGGCGTTTTTGTTGGGGCCGTACTTGGCCGTGCTTTCATGGAGCACCTGGCAGTACGGGTCACCGCAGCCCTTGCGCTGCGTGAGATAGCATGTCATGCCTTCCTTGCCCTCGCCGGAGCAGCCGAAGCAGAAGTACTGACCGCCGCCGTTGGAGAGATCGCACGCATCCGGCCCGATGATGTCGATGGGGCAGGCGTGCACTTCCTTGCTGATGCGGTCGTTGGACGCATACCAGATGTAGCCCGGCATGCCTGTGAATTCGTCGCCGTTGTCGCAGTAGGAAGCCGAGCGGTAAAGACTCTTTTTCATAAACGGCGGAATGTCATGGCGGCTTTCAAAATCCTTGAGCATGCCCAGAGGATCGGCCGGCGACCACATATACTGCATCTGTCCGGCCCAGTTGGAAGACATCGTTGTCTGACGCTTCTCATAATCGGGCTCAATGATCTTGAACGCATTCATGAAGCCGACGCCCATCAGAGCGCTGTGCCGCCACATAAAATGAATGGTTTCGCGGAACGATTTGATTTCCTCCCACGGCGTGATCATGCCGCGGAACTGACGAAGACCGCTGTCCTCGTCCACAAGACCCGTATCGGAAATGGTATACGGATTCAAGTGCTTTGCGGGAATTGCCATTTTTCTTCCTCCTTATGCTCAGTCCGTGATCCAAACGCCGCCGTCGGCGTGGATGTTCTGTCCGGTGATCCAGTGGCTGTCGTCCGAGGCAAGGAACACGACGACCGGCGCCACATCGCCGTAGGGATCGCCCGCGCGGCCGAACGGATTGTCCTTGAAGGAATGCGAAGCCCACTCCTGAATTTCCTTCGGCTGCAGCTCCAGACCGGCTTTGCAGTTGTCGGTAAAACCGTTCGGCATGATCTCGTTGACACGGATATTGTGGATGCCCCACTCGCGCGCCGCCGTTCTCGTAAGACCGCCGACACCGGCTTTCACCGTGGCGTAAACGGAGTGGCCGGGCGTTCCCTCGCGCGCGGCCTTCGATGCAAAGTTGATGATGGAAGCACCGGCACCGGGCTTATCCTTCATGTACGGGAAGCACAGCTGCATGAAGTGGAAAAATGCATACAGGCAGCATTTCGTTTCGATTTCCAGCTCCTCCAGCGTCTTTTCCATCATGGGCTTCAGAATGGTCGTGTTGTGCGCATTGTTTACCAGAACATCGATCGTGCCGTATTTTTCGACGACGGCATTGATAAAGGCGATGCGCTGCTCGGGATCGGAGACATCGCAGGGGAAAGCCAGCACCTCCGCGCCGCGCTCCTCGCACAGACGCTTGGTGTCTTCGAGCTTTGCCGCAGTACGGCTGCATATGGCGAGCTTTGCGCCTTCTTCCGCAAAGCGGATCGCCTCCTGCTTGCCGAGACCGCTCGCGCAGCCGGTGATGATACATACTTTTCCGTCAAGTTTACCCAAGTTGAGACCCTCCTCTTTTTTGCGGCGGCACCGCAGATGACTCTATGCGGCGCTGCCTTGAATGTAACTGCATTGTATCTTTTTCTTCTTCGGAATTCTGTAATGAAAGGATGCAAAAACATTCTTAATGCGGGATTCCGAAAGCAGAAATGGGCAGTTCAAGGCGCAAAAAAAGCACCCGGCCGTTTTTTCATTCGGTCGAGTGCAAAAATGTGATGATATATGAGATCTTACAGCTGGGAAACGGCGCGGGCAAGTTCTGTCAAATATCGGCAGTTCAGGTCCAAAACCTCGCTTACGCTCAGACAGGCGTAGAGCTGCGCCGTAAAGAAGCTCAGATGCTTCACTGCGATCTCATCGGGCAGACCGCTCTCGCATGCGGCGTGCATAGCCGGCGGCCAGAATGTCAGCATCGCCTCCGAGGCAATGTCGAGGTCTCCGGCAAAAACGGCGCATATTTCGGCATAGTTGTCCGCGTTCTGCAGTTCCTCCTCGAGCGCGCGGACATTGCCGCGCCTCACACAGGCAAGCGTGTACTGCTGCTGTTCCGCCCCCTTTCGCCGCCCGTAGGCAACGAGCCGGAGATACGCATCCGTACGCTTCTGTATCGTATAGTCGTTCGAGGACACGGCGGCGTGCAGACTGTGCTGTGAATTCAGAGAAGTGCGGTAGCGCGCAGGTGTCATGCCGGTCTGCTCGCGAAAGAGCTTCGTGAAATGGCTTTGCGACACATAACCGAGCCGTTCCATCACATCGCCTACGCTGAGCGCGGGATTCTGCAGGAGCAGCTTCGCCGTTCGGATCTTTTCATCCTGAATATAGGAAACCATCGTCTGCTGCATAGCCTGTCGAAACTCTCTGGAGAGATAGCTCTCGCTGAAGCCGAGCGCCGATGCGACCTGCTGTACGGTGAGCACATCGCAAATGTGCGCGCGGATGTAGTCAACACACCGCTGCGCCTGCACGGAGGATGTCTGCGGACGGTTTTGCGTATCCACGGCTTCGGCGCATTTTACGAGAAGCGCGATCTGCGCATCCAGCATCCGGTCTGCAGAAGCCGCAGAGCGGATGCGCACGGAAAATTCATCGAAAATGGCATCGGCAATTTTTTCGGATACGCCCGCCTGCACCGCCACATACCAGGCCTGTGCGCTGACAAAAGACATGGATATGCGTGCTGCCTGCAGATCGTCTCCGAACAGACGGGAAATGCTTTCCCGATAGAGCGGCGTGGTCAGTTCGCTGCGGAGCACGGCCGCATTGCCGTTTGAAATGCAGGCAAAGAAAAACCGGAGGATCACATGTCCGCCTTTTTCCGCATAGGAATCCGTTCGCTCCCGCGCCGTCTGCATAATACGCCCTCCTTAATAAAAAGACAGCACCGTTGCGCAGTGCTGTCTTTATTATATCGTTTTTTGCCGGGAAACACAACCCCGTATCATTCCACGCTCTTGAGCGCTTCGACCATGTCGATCTTGTCGAGGATGCGGTCGGTGATGAATTTTACGATCACGGCGAAGATCATCGTGATGGCCGCCGCGAGGAAATAGCTCTGCGGGTAGAGCGCAATGTAAAACTGCACCGACGAGAGCTCCAGCGTCCCCATGAGATACCGCCCGAAGAAATACCCGGCGGGCATGCCGACAAGAACGCCGAGGAACGTGAGGATCATGGTCTCCTTATTCACATAGGAGTGTACTTCCATGTTGTAGAACCCGAGCACTTTGATGGTGGCAAGCTCCCGCACGCGCTCGGAAATGTTCGTATTCGAGAGCGTGAAGAGCACGGCAAGCGCGAGCAGGGCGGCGAGCACGAGAATGACATACACGACCATATTCATGAGCGCGAATGCGGAGGAGAACTCCTCTTCCATGGCGTCCGTGCTCACGGCGGAGAGAATGCCGTCCTCCCGCGCCAGATCATCGGCATAGGCAGAGGGATCGGCGCACTGCTCCGAATAGAGCGCGAGCACGCCGTTCGCGGCAAAGTCGCCGAACTGCTCCGTATAGGTGCTCTCGGTCATGCACACCATGTTGCCGAGATAGTTCTCAATGATCTGCGTGGCCGCCACATTCGCTTCGGTCAAGTCGAGATCGCGCACCGTAATGTTGTCCCCGACCGAGAAGCCGAGGATCTCCGCGGCGTTCCGCGTGAGGAAAACATCGCCGTCCCGCAGAGAATACACCGTGCCGTCCTCGTCCTTGAGCGTGACATACGAGGCGAGCGAGTACCCTTCGGGCACCGTGATGAGCTGCACGGTCTCCTTCTGACCGTCGGCATTGACGACCTCCGCCGACTCAATGCGCACCGGAACATACGATGCGATCTCCGCATCCGTTTCCATTTTTTTCTCGAGTGAGGCAAAATCGTCGTCATTTGCCACCGCCATGAGATCGTATTGATCGATGACCTCATACTGCTGCTTCGGCATTTCCGAAACGGTATTCTTGATGGTGAAGCCGCACAGCAGCAGCGTCATGCATCCCGCAATGCCGAAAATCGTCATCACGAGCCGCTTCTTATAGCGGAACAGATTGCGTGCCGTGACCTTCTGCAGGAAGGTGAGCCGCTTCCAGATAAACGGGATGCGCTCGAGCAGCACGCGCGAGCCGCTCTTCGGCGACTTCGGCCGCATGAGCTTGGCCGGCATTTTCCGAAGCGTCCGATGGCAGGTATACGCGGCGGCGCATACGATGCCCGTTTCAAAGAGCACTATGCCGCCGAGTCCGTAGGCCAGGTCAAAATGGAAGGAATACGCGGGCAGCATATACATCACGCGGAACACAATGAAGATGATCGCCGGGATAATGAGATACCCGCCGACATCGCCGATGATGCCGCCGATGAGCGTGGCCGTCGCCGCATAGATCATGTATTTCCGCCGGATCTCGCGGTTGGAGAAGCCGAGCGCCTTGTAGGTGCCGATGAGCCCGCGCTCTTCCTCCACCATGCGCGTGATGGTCGTGAGACTGATGAGAATGGCCACGATGAGAAACAGCACCGGGAACACATCGCCGAGCGACTGGATGGACGCCGCATCGCTCTTTATGTTGCTGTAGCCGCTGAGCGAGGTGCGGTCCTGCACATACCACTTCGCCATGTCGAGATCTTCGATTTCTTCCCAGGCATCGGAAAGCTCTTTTTCGGCGTCGGCTTTTTCTTCTTCGTACTCGGCAACATTGTCCGCAAGCTCCTGCTCGGCGTCCGCAAGCTCTTTTTCGCCGTCGGAGATCTTCGTCTCGCTTTCCAGAAGCTCATTCGCGCCGTCCGCCAGCTGCGCTTCGCCGTCCGCAAGCTCCTGCTCGGCTTCTTCGATTTGCGCCTTCGCGTCCGCCTCGCGCTGCTCCAGCTCCGCCTTGCCCTCGTCGAGCGCCTTTTCGCTCTCTTCGAGCGTGCGGAGACCTGCCTCATACTGCTCCATGCCGGCGTCGAGCGCGGCCTGATTGGCATCGATCTCCTTCTGCGCCGCATCAAATTGCTGCTGCGCCGCCGTCTTCTGCGAAGCAAGCTGCTCCTCGGAAGCTTCCAGCGCCTCGCGGCTCGCATCGAGCTGCGCCTTGGTCGCGTCGAGCGTCGCCTTCGTCTGCTCGAGCGGGCCCCGGATGGCGTCGAGCGATGCCTGCAGCGATGCGCGCTCTTCGTCCGTCAGACTCGTGTCGGCGAGCTGCGCTTCGAGCGCATCGATCTGCGGCTGCACGGCCTTCTTCGCGGCCTCGTACTGCCGAAGCCCCTCGTCGTACTGTGCCTGTCCGGCTTCCAGCTGCGCCTTCGCATCGGCAAGCTGCTGCTCGGCGTCGGCAAACTGCCGGTCGGCCGCACTCTTCTGCGTGTCGAGCTGTGCTTGCGCACTGTCGAGCTGCGCCTGTGCATTCTGCAGCGTCTCATAGGTATCCGCAAGCGTCTGCCGACCCTCTTCGATTTTGGCGTAGCCGTCTTCGATCTGCGCCCATGCGTCGCTGATCTCCTGCTCCGCTGTTTCCTTCTGGCTCTCCAGCTCGGCTTTGCCGTCGGCGATTTTCTGCCGATTTTCGGCGATGGTCTGCCATCCCGCCGTGATCTGCGCCTTGCCGTCTTCAAGCTCCTGCCGGGCGTCTTCAATTTGGCTGCGGGCATCGGCGATCTCCGCGTCCGCTTTGGCAAACTCCTCGTCCGCCTCCGCTTTTCCGTCCTGCCATTCTTCAATGGCTTCGGTCTGCACTTCATCAAAACGCGCCGTTTCCCGCGCACTTTTGATTTTCGTCTCGATCTCGGTCTTCACCTGCCCGACGGCGTCCTCGTATTCGTCCGAATAGCAGTTGAGCTCCGCCGTACCCTTGAGCGAGAGATACACCACGGTGTACACCTCGCTGTCCACGGCCTCGCTCGCCACATAGCCCGCATAGTCCGAGGCGGACACCGAGCGGAAGCCCATGCTCCCCTCGGAGCTGTTCACGTTGAGCGTGTCGATGACAGTGCCGGTGATGGTGTAGGTGTCGGAAACGAGATACTCCGACATCTGCGAGAGCTGCAGCGTATCCCCGATGGCTTTGCCGGACTGCTTCAGGTAGTTCTCCGTCACGGCGATCTCGCCCGCAGCCTCCGGCAGCCGCCCTTCAAGAAGGTACGGCTCATTGAAGCCCTTTTCACTCAGTGTGCGGATATCAATGCTTTTCTGCATTTCCTCCACTCTGGTGTATGCGGTCTCGGTGTAGCCGCCGTCCGCACTTTCCACCTCATCGAGTGATGCGAGCGCCGTGACATCGTCGTCCGTGAGTCCGAGCGTCGAGAGGATCTGAATATCAAAGAGCTGCTGTTCATCGAAAAATCGGTCAGCCGAGCGGCGCAGATCCACGCAGGACGCCCGCAGACCGCACATCATCGTAACGCCGAGCGTTGCAATGACGGCAATGGAAAGAAACCGCTTCTTCCCGTTCCAGATGGTACGGAGAATGTCTTTCCGATAGGCTCTGTTCTTCATCATTACCATTCGATCTCCGCTATCGGGGTGGGGTGGGCGTTCGTTGTCATCTCGGTGACCTTGCCGCTCTTGAAGCGGATGAGACGGTCGGCCATCGGAGCGAGCGCGGAGTTGTGCGTGATGATGAGGACGGTGATGTTGTCCTTGCGGCACGTGTCCTGCAGAAGCTGCAGGATCTGCTTGCCGGTGTTGTAGTCGAGCGCGCCGGTCGGCTCATCGCACAGCAGGAGCTTCGGGTTCTTGGCAATGGCGCGCGCAATGGCCACGCGCTGCTGCTCGCCGCCGGAGAGCTGCGCGGGGAAGTTGTCCTTGCGCTCGGAAAGCCCCACCTTGTCGAGCGTCTCGCCCGCATCGAGCGAATCGGAGCACACCTGCGCGGCCAGCTCCACATTCTCCAGCGCCGTCAGATTCGGCACAAGATTATAAAACTGAAACACGAACCCGATGTCCGTGCGGCGGTAGCCGACGAGCTGCTTGGGCGTGAACGCGGTAATGTCCCGTCCGTCTACGATGATCTGCCCCTCGGTCGCCGTGTCCATTCCCCCCAGAATGTTCAGCGCCGTGGTCTTGCCCGCACCGGACGAGCCGAGGATGACCGCCAGTTCTCCTTTTTCCACAATAAACGACGCATCGTCCAGCGCCCGGATCGAAGTCTCGCCGGTCTTATACTCCTTGACGATGTGGTTGAACTCAATATATGCCATATGCATTCCCCTCACGCAGTACACATAAACTATCACTCTAATAATAAAGGATACCCCATATAAAAAGAAAACAGAAAATATGAATTCTTTATAAAGAAAGTGTTAAAATCTTCATTTTTCCAACGAAATAGTTCAAATTATTTATGTAATTCTGTCAGATATCAAAAATCCGCCCGACTCCGAAGAGCCGGGCGTACAGAGAAACGAAAGATATTCGGCTGGTGCGCGGGAGCATTACTCCAGCTCAAACGCGCCGGTGTAGAGACGGTAGTAGGTGCCTTTTTCCGCGATGAGCTTTTCGTGGTTGCCGCGCTCGATGATGCGGCCATGGTCGAGCACCATGATGACATCGCTGTTGCGTACCGTGGAGAG
>CAZKGZ010000004.1:0-29616 GCA_964552365.1 uncultured Oscillospiraceae bacterium
CGCAGAGCTTTTTCGGTCAGATGAGCGTGTACCCTCTTGCGGGGACGGTGGTATTGAAACAATTGACATCTTCTTCGCTGCGGTTTACGAGGGCGAGGATGCTGCCGGTGTCGTCGAAGCGGCGGCAGCCGAGGACATTTTCGCCGAAGAAGAGCGGCTCGCATGCGCCGGAGCGGAGGAGCGGGGTGTCGCGGTACATGGAGGTGAGGCTCCGCACAAAGTCGGTGAGCGCACCGTCGCCGTGCCCCCACGGGAAGCTGCCGCGGTTGTAGGGGTCGGCGCCGCCGGTCATGCCGGCCTCGTCGCCGTAGTAGATGCACGGCACGCCGGGGAAGACAAACTGCAGGAACATCAGCATTTTCAATGCGTTCTTGTCACCACCGAGCTCCGTGAGCGTGCGGGTGCGGTCGTGGCTCCCGATGAGATTGAGCGCCGCGTAGTAATTCTCGGGCGGGTAGTGCTCCTGAATGGTCCAGAGCGCCTCGCACGCATCCTGCGCGCCGATTTTGCCGAGCATGAAGTCGAGCGCCGCCGTGCGGAACGGATAGTGCATGGTGGCGTCGAGCTCCTCGCCGAGGAAATACTCGCGCAGCGCGCCGTAGCTCACCTTGCAGGAGGCGTCCTCCCACACTTCGCCGAGGAGGAGCGAGTCGGGCTTTTCCTCTTTCATCGCCGTGCGAATGTCGCGGATGAGACTGTCCGGCAGCTCATCGGCCACATCGAGCCGCCAGCCCGAAGCGCCGCGCCGCAGCCAGCGGCGGACGATGCCGTCCTCGCCGCAGAGAAATTCGCGGAACGACGGGTCGCTTTCCTCGATATTCGGCAGATCCGGCACATCCCACCAGCACTCGTAGCCGTGGGTGTACTGCTCGCCGAAACGGAACCACGAGCGATACTGCTCGGCGGTGCCGTAATTTCCGAATTTATCAAAATATACGCTGTCCGCGCCGGTGTGGTTGAATACGCCGTCGAGGACGATGCGGATGCCGCGCTTTTCGGCCGCTTCGCACAGCGACTCGAAGTCCTTCTTCTTGCCGAGCAGCGGATCGATGCGCGTGTAGTCCGCGGTGTCGTAGCGATGATTGCTCGTCGCCTCGAAAATGGGATTCAGGTACAGCACCGTAACGCCGAGCGAGGCGAGATACGGCAGCTTTTCCTCGATGCCGCGCAGCGTGCCGCCCCAGAACGGCCAGGCGGACACATCGTTGTTCTCCGCACGCGGATAGAAAGGCGGCGTCTCCCAGTCGCGCACGAGAAAGCGGTGCGTGCCGCGCCGGGGCTCCGGCTCGCGGGGCGTCCAGTTCTTTTCACGGGCAAAGCGGTCGGGGAAGATCTGATAGACAACGCCGTCCTTCCACCATTCGGGGACGGCGGCTTTCTTGTATACGGTGATCTGCCAGGAGCACGTTTCCTCCCCGCAGGCGAGGAACGAGTACCAGAGCACGCACGGCGTCTCCGGCAGAGCGAAGGTGACGGAAAAGCGTCCGCCGCCCTCGGCGGTCATAGGCAGAAATGTATCCTCGCCGGTGAACGGATGGAGACGCAGCGTCATCTCGGACGCGTCCTCTCGCTCGGCGGCGAGGAAAACCTCGGTACAGACTTCCGCCGCCCCGAACGGGCGGCGGAAGCTGCGGTTTCTGGATTCGTGAATTATCATTCAAACAGTCCTCGGTAGAGCTTACGATATTCGAGTGCGCTCGCACGCCAGCTGAAGTCCTGCGCCATGCCCTGCGCGGCGAGATTCGCCCACGCGACCGGGCTTTCGGTGTACAGGCGGCACGCCTCCTGCGTGGTGAACAGCAGCTCGTGTGCGTTGAAGTTGAGGAAGCCGAAGCCGGTGCCCTCACCGGTATAGCGGTTGTAGGGCTCCACGCTGTCGGCGAGACCGCCGGTCTGACGCACGACGGGCACGGTGCCGTAGCGCATGGAGATCATCTGGCTCAGGCCGCACGGCTCAAAGCGCGAGGGCATGAGGAAAATGTCCGCGCCGGCGTACATGCGGCGGGAGAGAGCTTCGGAGAAGCGGATCTGCGCGCTGAAGCGGCCGGGGTGGTCGCGCTCGAGCGAGCGGTAGTAGTCCTCGTACGCCTTGTCGCCCGTGCCGAGAATGGCGATCTGCGCACAGTCGAGCAGCTCACCGGCGACGGCGTTGATGAGGTCAAAGCCCTTCTGCTCCGTGAGACGGCTCACGCATACGCAAAGCGGCACATCGGGGTCGACCGTGAGGCCGAGCTCCTCCTGCAGTGCCTTCTTGTTCTCGGCCTTGCCGGTCGGGTCGGTGTAGTTATGGACAAGCGCCTTGTCCTTCGCGGGATTGTAGGACGCGGTATCGATGCCGTTGAGAATGCCGGAGAGGACATTGCCGCGGCGCAGGAAAATATCCTGCAGACCCTCGCCGAAGTACGGCGTGCAGATCTCCCTGGCATAGGTCGGGCTGACGGTCGTGACGCGGTCGGCGTAGTTCGAAGCGCCGGCCAGATAGTTGACGCAGTGGCCGTCGTCGCGCAGCAGCTGATTGCGCGCGGCTTCGATGTGCTCCAGTCCGAGAATGTCGCCGAGAATGTAGGGGTCATACTGGCCCTGGAACTTGATGTTGTGAATGGTGAACACGGTGCGGATGTCGCCGTAGCCGGGCGCGTAGCGGTAGAACTCGCGCAGGAACACCGGAGCCATGGCCGTGTGCCAGTCGTTGCAGTGGAGAACGTTGGGGAAGAAGTCGGGGAGATAGCGGCAGCACTCGCAGATGGCCTTGCCGAAGAACGCCATGCGCTCGCCGTCATCGAAAAATCCGTAGGCCGCATCGCGCCCGAAGTAGTACTCGTTGTCGAGGAAGTACCAGGTGACGCCGCCGTGGCGCAGCTCAAAGAGACCGCAGTACTGGTTGCGCCAGCCGAGCGGGACATAGAACGAGCAGATGAACTTCATCTTGCTCTGATATTCCGCCGGGATCTGCTTGAGCTTGGGGAGCACAACGCGCACATCGATGGTCGGGCACTGCACCGCCCCGGGGAGGGACGCCGCAACATCGCCGAGACCGCCGGTCTTTACAAAGGGGGATGCCTCAAACGCGGCAAAGAGAACGCGCAGCTTTTCTTTTTTCATACGGTGTCGCCCTTCTTGACAAGGCACGGATGCTCGCTCGTGCCGCACAGAACGGTGCCTTCCGAGATCGTGACATTTTTATCGCAGATGACATTCTCGAGCTTCGCACCGGCCTTTACGACGCAGCGCTCCATGAGCACGCAGTTGCGCACGACCGCGCCCTCTTCGATGCGGGCGTTGCGGAAGACGATGCTGTTTTCCACATGGCCGTCGATGATGCTGCCGGCGGTCATCAGGGAGTTCTTCACGAGGGAGCCGGGCGTATAGAGCGCGGGAGGCGTGTCATGCACCTTGGTGCGGATCTGACGCTCGGTGTTGAAAAGCTCATGGCGGATGTCGCCGTCGAGCAGATCGAGGCTCGTGCGGAAGTAGTCCTGCACGCCTTCCATGAAGCCGACATAGCCGTTGAAGGCGTAGCCGTCGGCGGTGATCTCCGGAAGGATCTTGGCGATGATGTCGAGGAAGTCCATGTAGTCGAGCGCCGCATAGTCACGCGCCATGCGCAGCAGGAACGACTTCGTCACGATGAAGCTCTCGAGCATGAGGTTCTCGCCTTCGTCCGCGCGGGTGATGGCGGTAACGGAGCCGTCCTCGGAGAGCGTGAGATAGCGGCCGGGGCGCTTCTCGCCGGGCTGCATTTTCTTATAGAGGAGCGTGATGTTCTTGCCGTTGAGCTCATGGCGGTTGATCATCGGCTGATAGTCGATGTTCGCAACGAGCGCGCCGGAGCTCACGAGCACATAGTCGCCGTCCACGCGCTCGAGATACTCGAGATTGTGGAGCAGGTCGCGCCACAGGAAGCGCGCGCCCTCCTCGCGGAAGCCGAACACCGTGCCGGGGAGAATGTAAAGGCCGCCGCTCTTGCGGGAGAGATCCCACGTTTTGCCCGAGCCGATGTGGTCCATGATGCTGCGGTACAGGTACGGCGTGACAAGACCGACGGTCTGCACGCGGGAGTTGACCATGTTGCTCAGCGCAAAGTCGAGCAGACGGTAGCGCCCGCCGAACGGGACGCTCGCCGCGGAGCGCTTCTCGGTAAGAGAACCGTAATCCGGGATAGAGAAATTGGCGGAAATAAGTCCGATCGTGCGATTCATGATGTTCCCTCCCTTAAATCAAACTTCCACTTCCATCACGGCACTCTCGCCGATGACGGTGATTTTTCCGCTCTGCCCGACGGAGGCAGCCGCGGCGATCGAAGCGTTCTCGTTGAGAATGGTGCGTTCCACATACGCGCCGGAGCCGACCTTCGATTCCGGCAGCAGGATGGAATCGCGCACGACCGCGCCCTTTTCCACGATGACGCCGGGGGAGAGAATGGAGTTGACGACTTCACCGTAGATCTCGCAGCCGTTGCATATCATGCTGTGCTCGACGATGGCGTCCGCACCGATGAAGTGCGAGGGATGCTCGTTGAGATTGGAGAGAATGTGCATTCTCGTGTCGTGCAGGCGGAACTCGGCGTTCTCGTCGAGCAGCTCCATCTGCGTGGAGTAGTAGCTCGGGATCGTTCCGACGTCCTTCCAGTAGCCCGAGAACTGATAGGCGAAGAGGTTCGCCTTCGCGGCGAGGAGCTTCGGGATGATGTTCTTGCCGAAGTCCTTGTCGCTCGCGGGATCGACATGGTCGTCGAGCAGCGCCTTGCGGAGCGTGCTCCAGGTGAAGATGTAAATGCCCATGGAGGCAAGGTTGCTCTCGGGGTTCTTCGGCTTCTCGGCAAAGCGCGTGATGCGCATTTCACTGTCTACGGACATGATGCCGAAGCGGCTTGCTTCTTCCCAGGGAACGGTCTTGACCGCGACGGTCAGCTCCGCACCCATGAGCTTGTGGAAGTCGAGCATGAGGTTGTAGTCCATCTGATACAGGTGGTCGCCGGAGAGGATGATGACATACTCCGGGTCATACCCGTCAATAAAATCGATGTTGTGGTAAATGGCATCGGCGGTGCCGTCATACCATTCGCCGCCCGTCTGCGTTGCGTACGGCGGCAGGATATGCACGCCGCCCCAGTTCGCATCGAGATCCCACGCGGCACCGGTGCCGAGATAGCTGTTGAGGAGCGTGGGTTTGTACTGCACGAGCACGCCGACCGTGTCGATGCCGGAGTTAACGCAGTTGGAAAGGGAAAAATCGATCATGCGGTATTTGCCGCCGAAGGATACTGCGGGCTTGGCGATCTTCTCCGTGAGAACGCCGAGACGGCTGCCCTGACCGCCCGCCAAAAGCATTGCTACGCATTCTTTTTTTCGCATGGACAAAACCTCCCTGTGATAATGAAAATGTGCTGAATTTGCTTCTATGGTTCGTGGTTTTATGTGTATAAGACGGCACGGAGATCATCCGCACGGTCTCAGACGCTCAGCGGATATGCCAGATGTCGGTCACGTACTCGCCGACGGCGCGGTCACTGGAGAACCAGCCGGACTTCGCAATGTTGATGAGGGACTTGCGGGAGAAAGAGAGATCGCCGACTTCGGCGGCAAGGGTATCCCACGCGGCGAGATACGGCGCAAAGTCGCGCAGGACGAAGAACTCGTCGTTATATTTGAGCAGCGCGTCCTCGAGATCCCAGAAGCGGCTGCCGAGCGAGTTGTCGGTGAGGTGGGCGAGCACGCGCGCGAGCACGGGATCGCTCTCGGCGCATTCGCGGGCATTGTAGCCGCCCTGCGTGGTGTAGCGCTCGGTCTCTTCGCTCGTGAGGCCGAAAATGGAGATGTTCTCCGCACCGACGCGGTCGCGGATCTCGACATTCGCTCCGTCGAGCGTGCCGAGCGTGACGGCGCCGTTCATCATGAACTTCATGCAGCCCGTGCCGCTCGCTTCCTTGCCGGCGGTGGAGATCTGCTCGGAAATGTCGGCGGCGGGATAGATGCGCTGTCCCATCGTGACGCCGAAGTTTTCCATGAACACGACCTTCATGTGCTTGCTCACCACGGGATCGGAGTTCACAAGGTCGGCCACGGCGCACACAAAGCGGATGCTCTCCTTGGCGAAAGCGTAGCTGTGCGCGGCCTTGCCGGCAAAGACGAATGTGCTCGTCGGGACGGCGGCATTGGGGTCGTCCTTGAGACGGTCGTAGAGGGCGAGAATTTTAAAAGCGTTGAGAAGCTGGCGCTTGTAGGCGTGGATGCGCTTTACCTGCACGTCGATGACGCCGTCTGTGCTGCACGCGATGCCGAAATCGCGCGCGATGTAGGCGCAGAGCTTCTCCTTCGCGGCGAGCTTCACCCTGGCAAGCTCGCGCAGCGATTCGGTGTCGTCCTTATAGGCGAGCAGATCTTCGAGCTTCTCGGGCGCGGTGATCCAGCCGTCGCCGATGCGCTCGGTGATATAGGCGGCGAGACCGGGGTTCGACTGGAGCAGGAACCGGCGATGGGAGACGCCGTTGGTCTTGTTGTTGAATTTCTCCGGCGATACGGCGTAGAAGTCGCTCAGCACGGTGTTCTTGAGGATCTCGGTGTGGAGCGCCGCAACGCCGTTCACCGAGTGTCCGCCGATCACGGAGAGGTTTGCCATGCGCACGCTGCCGCCGCCGATGACGGCGGTCGCCTGCTGACGGGCGTGCCAGCCGGGAACGGAGGTGTCGAAGCTCTCGCGCCAGCGGCGGTCGATCTCTTCGATGATCTGGAACTGGCGCGGCAGAAGATCCTGCATGAGCTGTACCGGCCACTTTTCCAGCGCTTCGGGCATGACGGTGTGGTTCGTGTAAGAAATGGTGCGGCAGGTGATGTCCCACGCCTTTTCCCACGAGAGCCCTTCCTCGTCCATGAGGATGCGCATAAGCTCCGGCACGCACAGCGCCGGGTGGGTGTCGTTCGTATGAATGGCGACGCGCTCGGGGAGATGCTCCCACGAGAGTCCGGTCGAACGGAAGGTGCGGATCATGCTCTGCAGACCGGCACTTACAAGGAAGTATTCCTGCTGCAGGCGGAGCCGCTGGCCGGAGGGCGTGTTGTCGTCGGGGTAGAGGAGGCAGGTGATGGCCTCGGCATCGTTGTTCGCCTTCAGCGCGCGGGAGTAGTCACCGGCGTTGAATGCGTCCAGATCGAGCTGCTTGTGCACCGGACCCGAGCGCCACAGGCGGAGATTGTTCACCGCGTGAGCACCGTATCCGAGAATGGGCACATCGTACGGCGTGGCGCGCACGACCTGATAGTCGCAAAGCTCGTAGATCATGCGGCCGTTTTCTTCGCGGCGCTCCACATGCCCGCCGAAACGGACATCCACGGCTTCGGACGGCACGGCATTTTCCCAGGGGTAGCCGTCGGCATGCCAGTCATCCGGCTCCTCGGTCTGACGGCCGGACTGGATGCGCTGACGGAAAAGACCGTAGCGGTAGCGGAGACCCATGCCGACGCACGGCACATCCTCCGAGGCGAGGGAATCGAGATAGCAGGCGGCAAGACGGCCGAGACCGCCGTTGCCGAGACCGGGGTCGCGCTCGCACTCGAGGAGCGCATCGAGGTCTTCACCGAGATCCGCGAGCATTTCCGCGGTCATGTCGCGGATGCCGAGCAGGATGAGGTAGTTTTCGAGAAGCCGGCCGATGAGGAACTCCATGGAGAAGTAGTAGACGATTTTTTCGTTATTGGCGGCACGGCGGCGCAGGGTTTCGGCGCGAACACCGGAGCAGCACTCGCGGATCATCGCGGCAAGGGCGATGTAACGCTCCATGCGGGAGCATTCGGCAAATGGCTTCGAGCAGTTCTGAGCGATGCTTTCCAGGTATTCGCGCTTAAATTCTTCTTTTTCGGGCATGTACGATCTCTCCTGTGTATTTGATGAGCGTACCGCCGAGCGGCGGCACGGTAATTACGAGCGACTGCTCCCGACCGTGAGCGGGAACTTTCTGCGTGTGCATGGTGCGGGGGTTGACTTTTCCGCTGCCGCCGAAGTTCGTATCGTCGGAGGAGAGGATCTCCTTCCAGCGGCCCGCGGCCGGAACGCCGAGACGGAAGCCTTCACGCGATTCGGGGCGGAAGTTCAGAACGCAGAGGATGCGGCTGCCGTCCTTGGCGCGGCGCACGAACGAGAGAATGCCCTGCGCGGCGTTGTCCGCGTCGATCCATTCAAAGCCGTCCCAGCTGTTGTCGACTTCCCAGAGCGCCTTCTCCTTGCGGTAGAGGTGGTTGAGCGTGCGCACAAAGCGCTGCATACCGGCGTGGGTGTCGTGCTCGAGCAGGAACCACTCGAGCTGTTCATATTCGCGCCATTCGATGAACTGGGCAAACTCGTTGCCCATGAAGTTGAGCATTCCGCCCGGATGGCAGGCGGCGTAGAGCTGCAGCAGCCGCGCGCCCGCAAACTGCCGCCACCAGTCGCCCGGCATGCGCCCGATGAGGGAGCGCTTTCCGTGCACGACCTCGTCGTGGCTGAGCGGGAGGATGAAGTTCTCGCTGAAGGCGTACATCATGGAGAATGTGAGGAGCGAGTGCTTGTCGCGCCGCCAGTCGAAATCCTCGGACACATAGCGGAGCGTGTCGTTCATCCAGCCCATGTCCCACTTGTAGTGGAAGCCGAGCCCGCCCTTTTCGGGGGGATAGGTCACGAGCGGCCACGCCGAGCTCTCCTCGGCGAACATCGCCGCCCCCGGCACACGCTGTCCGATGACGGTGTTGAGCGTCTGCAGGAACGACACGGCCTCGAGATTTTCCTCGCCGCCGCGCTCGTTGAATACTTTGCGCGCAGGATCGTCCACGCCGAAGTTGAGGTAGAGCATGCTGCTCACGCCGTCCACGCGCAGTCCGTCCGCGTGATACACTTCCAGCCAGAAAAGCGCGGAGCTGATGAGGAAAGAGCGCACCTCGCCGCGGCCGTAGTTGAATTTATAGGTGCCCCAGCCGGGCATGTCGCCGGACTCGTAGAGCGCCGTGCCGTCAAAGCGGCCGAGACCGTGCGTGTCGCGGCAGAAGTGCCCCGGCACCCAGTCGAGGATGACGCCGATGCCGGCGCAGTGGCATTTGTCAATGAGATACATGAGCCCCTGCGGCTCGCCGTAGCGCGAGGTGGGGGAGAAGAACCCGGTCACCTGATAGCCCCAGCTCCCGTCGAACGGATGCTCCGTCACGGGCATGAGCTCCAGATGCGTATAGCCCATGTCGGCGAGATACGGCACCAGCGAATCGGCGAGCTCATACCATGTGTAGAAGCTGCCGTCCTCGTGCCGCCGCCAGGAACCGGCGTGTACTTCGTATATGTTGTGCGGCCCGCCGAGCGAGCGGCGGTTTTTCATGTGGACATCGTCGTGCCATTGATAGGTGCTCACATCCCACACGCGCGAAGCCGTGCCGGGGCGCACCTCGGCATAGAGCGCAAAGGGATCGGCTTTCCATACAACGGAGCCGTCCGCACCCTCGATGATGTATTTATAAAGTCCGCCGATGCCGCAGCCGTTGATGCTCACGCGCACCGACCATACACCGCCGCCGACGGGGGAGAGCCAAGGCGCTTCGTCCGTATTCCACGAGCAGAATTCTCCGATCACGCGCACGCTGCGGGCGTTCGGAGCCCAGACTTTGAACACCGTGGCATCGCCGTCTGCGCGGGAGCCGAAATAGTTGTAGGCATCGTACAGTGTCCCGTTCTGCCATGCCTGTCCGCCGTTTCGCCGATCCAAACCGCACGCCCCCTTATGAGCCGAAAGAATTTTGCCGTATTGCGGCATTGGTATTTACCATTATATCTGTTTTCCCAAAATGAGTATAGCACAATCTTTCGCACATGAAAAGATGAAATGAAAATTTTTCATAACGTTCCCAACTTTACTTTTTACGAAATATGTAGTATGGTATAAATGAAAGAATAACCTCTGGAGGGAACGCCGTGAAAAGACGCTTTATTGTGCCGATCGTCCTGCTTGCAGCCTGTGCGCTGCTCCTTTCCGCCTGCGGCGGAAGTGCCGAGGCGGAGCCCACGCCGACCCCGACGGCGGAGCCCACCGCCGCGCCGACCGATACCCCGGCACCGACGGAGGCCCCGACTCCTACACCGACCGAAGCGCCCACCCCGACCCCGACGGCCGAACCCACCGAAACGCCGGAGCCGACCGAAGAGCCGACACCCTCTCCCACGCCCGCCCCGCCGGTCGCGTGCGGCATCTACACCTACCAATCGCCGGAGGGCGAATGGAAGCTCGAGCTGCGCGATGACGGCCTCTTCACCATCACCGACCCGGACGGCGGCATCCACACCGGCGAAGGCTGGTCGACTGCCGCAGACGGCACGGTGCACTGCGGCCCCACGGACATCTACTTTGCCTCGTTCGCCTATGACGGCGGCTGCAGCCGCTGGAGCATTTCCGGCAGCACCTGCTCGCCGCTCCCCCGCAAATGACCGTGTAAATTATTTTATTATTATATAGGAAGTACCGCCATGAAAAAAGAAACACCGCAGGAGTTCCTGCGCCGCCACAATATGTACTATGAAGCGATGCCGTTCGAAACGCTCACGGATGCGTACATCGACGACATCCGCCGCGGCCTGCGCGGCGAGGAGTCCACGCTGTATATGCTCCCGTCCTATCTGAACATCACGGACGCCCCCAGGGCGGGCGAGAGCGTGCTCGTGCTCGATGCGGGCGGCACGAACCTCCGCGCCGGACGCGTACACTTCGACGATGCCGGAAAGCCGGTCGTGGAGGACATCCGCAAGCGCCGCATGCCGGGCACGAACGGCACCGCCATCACCGCCGACGAAATGTTCCGCGCCATCGCCGAGCTCGCCCTTCCCTTTGCGGAGGGCACGAAGCGCGCCTGCATCGCCTTTTCCTACGCGTGCGAGAGCCTTCCGAACGGCGACGGCCGCATCCTCGGCCTCGGCAAGGAAGCCCGCGTGACCGGCACGACCGGACGGCTCGTGTGCGAGGGCATCGAAACGGCGCTCCGCGCGCTCGGCGCGAAGGGCGAGCGGAAGTGGCGCCTCGTGAACGACACGGTCGGCTCGCTGCTCGGCGGCATGGCGACCTGCGACCGCTCGCGCTATGATGACTACATCGGCTTCATCCTCGGCACGGGCACGAACACCTGCTGCCTCGTCCCGGCCTCCTCCGTTACGAAATCGCCGGAGACCGCCGCCATGAGCGGCGACACGGTGGTGAACCTCGAGTCCGGCCAGTTCTCGCGTCTGCTGCGCGGCACGGTCGACCTCGAGATCGACGCCGAATCGGAGCTGCACAATGACCACATCGCCGAGAAAATGATCTCCGGCGCCTACTACCGCGTGCTGTTCGGCAAAACGCTCAAGCTCGCCGCGAAGGAGGGCATCATTTCCTCCGAGAGCGGCGCGAACATCGAAAAGCTCGGCTACATCTCGAGCGCCATGATCGACGATTTCTGCGTGTCCCCCATGGGCGGGTGCGCCATCGCCGACGCGCTCGTGACCGAGGCGGACCGCATCTTCGCCGAGGAGATCAACAAAATGCTCCTCGAGCGCGCCGCCGTCATCGCCGCATCGTGCATCCACGCCATCATGCGTCTGCGCGGCTTCGGCGCCGATACATGCACCGCCGTGTGCGCGGACGGCACGATGCTCCGCCTCAACCCCGTGCTTCTCCCGCGCATGAAAGAACTGCTCGCCGAGTACGGCGCACGGCACGGCCTCGGCAGCGTCGAGTTCGTATTCGCCGGCGACGCCACGCTCCTCGGCTGCGCGTGGGCGGCACTCACGGACTGAACATGGGAAACACCATGGACAACAGGCGCAGACCCGTAAAGAGCCGCCGGTCTGCCCGCCGCCGCGCATCGCAGAAGAAAATGCTGATCGCCGGCTGGATCTTCCTCGGCGTTATGCTCGCCGCCGCCGTGGCTGCCATCATCCTGCTGCTCCCCGGACGCAGCGATGCCGACGAGGACGACACCGTCCACTCCGTGCCGCAGCTCAGCTCCGGCACGGGCGGCAGCGCCTTCCAGACCGATCAGACCGCCGCACCGATCGAGACCGGCGATACCGGCACCGGGCGGCTCGTCGCCATCGGGAAGATCGACTGCGACTACACCCCGCCCGAGACCGTGACGGTCGGCGTGCTGCAGACCATCGACCTCCTCTCCGCGGGCGAGACGGTCGCGGCCAATGTCGCCGCCAACGGCTGGGGCAGCATCACCTACTCCCTCTCGGACAACGGCTCGCTCCTCCTGCAGAACGCCAATCAGACGCAGCTCACACCCGACAACTACGAAAAGCAGGAAGCCTTCCTCGCCTCCTCACAGCCCGAGGCGGCGGCGCGGACCTTCCTCGAACACAGCAACCTCATCGCCATCCTGCGCGAATACGGCCTCGAGCTCAGCACCGAGGCAGAGAACAACGACGGCGAGATCACCTTCCGCGGCACGGGCAGCACGGCGCAGAGCGAATGCTCGGTGCGCTTCAGCTTCCTCTATACCGGCGACTTCAATCAGGCGGTCATCCGCGCCGTGGCTCTGACGGGCGCGGTGGATGTGCAGCCGCGCGCCGTGAAGAAAGCCGCTTCCGATGCCGTCACATGGGACAGCGCCGCCGGAGAGACGACAACGGTCACCGCCGTGGAGCTCCGCTCCGTGCGCGGACTGCCGTTTTATGTGTTCACCTGCGCGGACGGAACGACGGCCTATTCCCTCGCCGTGGACGAGAGCGTGCTCGATTCCGTATCCGGCGCGCGGGAGATCTACGAGCAGATGATGACCGACGGCCTCCGCGAATATGTTGAGACCTCCGGAACGGAATAAACAACGATCACCCCAAAGCGCCCGACCGATATGCGGCCGGGCGCTTTTTCTCTCCGCGGCGGTGCATGGAAGGTGAAACGAAACTGCAAATGGAAACGCTTCCACATGACAAAACCGCCCATTTGTCCGCCACAGCGAAACAATAATCGCCTGCATGCGGAAAACTCACACTGTCAGCGAGCGAAAATACACTGTCAGATTATTGCATTTTTCGATTTACTTCGTTAAAATCGTAAAATAATTTAGGCTGTATTCGTGGAAAATGACGAGAAGGTTTTTTCCGCTGCACGGAAGTTGAGGTTCGTATGCGCGAGGATTACAGAGAAAAATTCAGAATACTCGGGCTTCGGATCGCGTACTACCGCAAAATGCGCGGCATGACCCAGGAGGAATTCGCCGGAGCGATCGGACGGAGCGTGAGCTTCGTGAGCCAGATCGAGGCGAACAACGCCGCCGAGGTAAAGGGCGTATCGCTTGAGACGCTGTTCCTCATGAGCGAAAAGCTCGGCGTACCGATGTCGAGACTTTTCGAGGAGTAAGTTTATTAACGCCGATGTGCGTTTAATAAAAAAAGGGTAAATTCAAAAATCCAAAAGGAGGAGAACCCAAATGAAAAAGTTCCTTGCACTGCTTCTCGCGGTAGTCATGGTCTTTGCACTGGTCGCCTGCGGCCAGACCGAGACTGCGACCACTACGACGGAAGCGACCGAGGCTCCCGCCGAGACGACGGAAACCGCGGAGACCGAGGCCGAAGCGGCCGAAGAGACCGAAGAGGTTGAGGAGCCCTACGCCGGCCCCACTTCCTATTCGATGATCGACAACTTCGACATCACCACGCTGGACTATGTTTACAACAACAAGTCCTCCAACGGTGACTACACCAGCAACTTCATCGAAGGCCTGCTCACTCAGGACAACCACGGCAAGCTCGTTGCCGGCATGGCTACCGAGTGGAGCTGCAACGACGATGCATCCGAGTGGTACTTCACCATCCGCGATGACGCCGTCTGGTCCACCAATGAAGGCGAAGAGTACGACTACGTCGTCGCCGAAGACTTCGTTACCGGTCTGAAGCATGCCGCCGACTCCAAGAGCGAGACCATCAGCCTCGTTCTCGACCTCATCGCCGGCCTGCGTGACTACTACGAAGGCACCGGCACGTGGGACGATGTCGGCATCAAGGCCGAGGGCAATCAGCTCACCTACACGCTGACCGGCCCCTGCGGCTACTTCGACGGCATGACCACCTACAGCATCCTCTTCCCGATCAACGCCGAGTTCCTTGAGTCCAAGGGCTCCGACTTCGGCGCCGTGCAGCCCGACTCCATCCTGTACAACGGCTGCTACATCCTCACCTCCCTCGTTCCCGCGCAGGAAGTCCGCTTCACTGCCAACCAGAACTACTACGATGCCGAGCACGTTTACGTGCAGGATGTCGTTGTCTCCTACTCCGACGGCTCCGACCCGTCCCAGAACTTCAACATGTTCTGCAACGGCGAAGTCACCGCCACCACCGTCAACCAGTCTCTGCCCGACGTCGTCGAGAAGGCCAATGAGCTCTATCCCGACAGCCAGTACGTCAGCATGACCACCTCCAGCTCCTTCTGGGGCGCCTTCAACTGGGATCGCCAGAGCTACGCTCTCTACAACGATTCCTCCGTTATCACCACCAGCAAGGAAACCGACGCCCAGAAGGCCGACACCAAGGCTGCCATTCTGAACGCCAACTTCCGCCGCGCTGTGTACGCTGCCTACTCCGCCCACGCCGTTGAGGCCATTACCCGCGGCGAGGATCTGGCCGACGGCGTCGTCCGCAACACCCTCGTTCCTTACACCTTCGCCACCACCTCCGACGGACGCCTCTACGGCTCCATCGTTGAGCAGTATGTTGCCGAGCTCGTTCCCGAGTACGAAGGCATCGATCTGCAGGACGGCCATGATGCATGGTACAACCCCGAACTCGCCGTGACCTTCATTGAGAAGGCCAAGGAAGAGCTGGGCGACACCATCAGCGAGTGGCCCATCCACCTCGACGTTCCCGTGTACGCCGCCAATGAGAACCAGAAGAACATGCAGCTCGCCCTCAAGCAGTCCATTGAAGACGCGATCGGCGACTACGTGGTCATCGACCTCCAGTACCTCGAGGGCAACTCCTCCGTGTACTACTCCGCATTCTATAACCAGCCCACCGGCGAAGAGAACGCCATCGACCTGGTGTTCGGCGCAGGCTGGGGTCCCGACTACGGCGATCCTCTCACCTTCCTGCACTGCTTCGACGTCGCTGACGGCGACATGCTGAACTACTCCGGCATCAACACCGCTTCCCAGGGCCAGACCGAGTCTCAGCTCGCTGCTCTCGAAGCCATCGGCCTCGAGGATGTCCAGGCTGTCGTTGATGAGGCCACTACCGCCACCGGCGACGAGCGCATCGAGCTCTTCGCGAAGGCGGAAGCCATGCTCCTCACTCAGGGCATCCTTCGTCCTTACTGCACCAGCGGTGCCGCTATGACCATCAGCTGCGTTGATCCGTTCACTGCCGGCTACGGCATGTACGGCCAGGCCTCTTACAACGTTGTGCCTTACTTCAAGTATATGAAGCTCCTCGACGAGCCTGTGTCCGCCGAAGCTTACTATGCCGCGAAGGAAGCCTGGATGGCCGGCGAATAATTCCCGGATACACGATTTGTATTCAGGCATCAGCTAACTGAAAAGGGAGAGCCGGGAGGCATAGCTCCCCGGCTCTCTTTTCGTTTTTTCACCTTATTCAATCAGCGTTGCACATTATTCAATCGGCGCTGCACATCGACCCATTTCGTATTCTTAGTTAAGGAACGGTACCGACTATGAGAAAAGGCTATATTTGGATGCGCCTGCTGCGTTCGCTTGTCTCCATACTGATCATCATGCTTATTGTATTTACGATGGTCTATACGATGGTGCCGCGAGATAACATTTTCTTCGAAGACAGCACTTACCGCAAGCTGGGCGGAAAATCCGACGACAAGACGGAATATGTCTACACCACTTGGGAAAAGCTCGGCTATCTGGACTATGTCCGTATCAACGACTACTGCCTCGAGCGGTACGAAGCCGGCAGCGAAGAAATGATCGCCGCGGTGGAACCCGACTCGCAGGAGAGCAAGGATTTCGTTGAATACTACACCTCACAGGGCTACACGGTAGCCACCTACCTGCAGAGCGGACGCTATTACGCTTACAAGGACTATCCCGTTGTCAAGCGTATGGTGAAATGGCTCTCGCAGCTCATCGTTATCGACACGCCTTACTCCGTGCAGGATGAGAACAACCCCGACCTCGAGCGCTCGCTCAAGTTCGGACGCACCCCGACGGGCGGCATCGCCCTCATCGGCAGCGGCTCCACGCACAAGTATCTGCTCTATACCGACAGCCGCTTCCCGTGGATCCATCAGAACATCATCTCTCTGAACTTCGGCACCTCTTACCCCACCTATCAGGGACTGCAGGTGCTCACCGTACTCTTCCAGTCACAAGGCACAGAGGTCAAGCGGCCCGTGACCTATGAGACGGGGTACGAGGGCGAATCCGGCATTATCTTCGGAACGCTCGAATATAAGTCCGTTCTCGACCGAATGGACACCAAGAAATTTGTCGACCACTACGCCACCTATCAGACGCAGAAGAACCAGCCCTCCATGATCGGCACCTCGTTCATCATGGGCCTCCTTGCTATGGTTCTCGCGTATGTCCTCGGACTGCCGTTCGGCCTTCTCATGGCGCGGAACAAGGACAAGCTGGCGGATAAGCTGGGCATGGTATACATCATCTTCATCATTGCCGTACCGTCCCTGGCGTATATATACCTCTTCCGATACATCGGAACCACGCTCTTCAATCTCCCGACGGTCTTTACCACGTACGGGCCGGAGGACATCCGCTCGTGGATCCTGCCGATCATCTCTCTGGCGCTGCCGTCCATCGCGAGCCTCATGCTCTGGACGCGCCGCTATGTCGTCGACCAGATGAGTGCCGACTACGTAAAGTTCGCCAAGGCCAAGGGCCTCAACCAGCGTGAGATCTTCAGCGGCCACATCTTCAAAAACGCCATCATCCCCATCGCGCAGGGCATTCCTTCCTCGCTCGCAGCCTGCATCACCGGCGCCATCATCACAGAGTCCATCTACTCCGTCGGCGGCATGGGCAAAATGCTCCCGAATGCCATTAAGCAGTACAACAACGTTATGATCATCGCTCTTGCCTTCATCTTCTCCACCGTTTCGGTGCTGTCGGTGCTGGCCGGCGACATCGTTCTCACCAAGGTCGATCCGCGTATTTCGCTCAGCGAGAAGGCAGGGAGGTCGTAAATGAATACCGATACCTCAATTACAACGGAAGATACTGCGATCACCGCAGAAACCGCCGTCACGCCGGAAGACACGACGGAGGATGACGCGAGCCTCTTTGAATTTGCCGAATTCGACGAAAGGGATTCCGAGCACATCGCGGCTCCCCGGTACTCCTACTGGAAGTCCGTGTGGAAGACCTTCGTCAAGAACAAGTTCACCGTAGGCGTTGCCATCCTGCTCCTCGTCATCATTGCCTTTGCGATCATTCAGCCCATCTACTCCGGCTACAGCCCCACGGACGCCCCGAACATCAACAATGCCGAAATGAAGTTCCTCAAGCCGTCCCGCGAGCACATCTTCGGCACCGACCACATCGGCAACGAAGTCTTCGACGCCGTCTGGGCGGGCGCAAAGAACTCCATCATCATTTCCTTCGTCTGCACATTCATCAACATGCTTGTCGGCATCCCCATCGGCGCCCTTTGGGGATTCTCCAAGAAAATGGACAAGTGGATGATCGAGATCTACAACGTCATCTCGAACGTTCCGTTCCTGCTGCTCGCCATGATCCTCTCTTATGTTCTCGGCGCCGGCATGCGCTCGCTCATCATCACGATGACATGCACCGAGTGGATCTATGTGGCCTACTTCATCCGCACCCAGGTCATGATCATCCGTGACCGCGAATACAACATGGCCTCCAAATGCCTCGGCACGAGCACCGGAAAGATGATCACGCGCAACATTCTGCCGTACCTCATCTCCGTTATCATGACCTATGTGTCGCGTCAGATCCCCTCGCTCATCTCCTACGAGGTGTTCCTCTCCTACATGGGCCTCGGTCTCGGCACGACGAACGCCTCGCTCGGCCAGGCCATCTCGCTCTACACCTCCTACATGAACGGCTACCCGCACCTGTTCTGGATCCCGGTCGGCATCCTGGCGCTCATCTCCATCTCCCTCTACATCGTGGGACAGAAACTCGCCGACGCCGCCGATCCGCGCACGCATATGTGAGGAGGACAGAGAAATGGACGAAAACAGAAACATCATCCTGTCCGCCAAGGACATCGAAGTAAAATTCCGCGTCCGCGACAAGTACCTCACCGCCATCCGCGGCGTATCGCTCGACCTCTACGAGGGCGAAACGTTCGCCATCGTCGGCGAGAGCGGCTCGGGAAAATCCGTGTTCACCAAGACCTTCACCGGCATGCTCGAGTCCAACGGTCAGATCTCCAACGGCTCGGTCATGTTCGAGGGCAAGGATCTTACCAAGCTCAAATCCGATAAGGACTGGGAAGGCATCCGCGGCGCGAAGATCTCCACGATCTTCCAGGACCCGATGACCTCGCTCAACCCCATCCGCACCATCGGCTCGCAGATCACCGAAGTCATCGAGAAGCATCAGGGCGTTTCCGCGTCCGATGCGAAAAAGCAGGCCATCGACCTCATGGAGCGCGTCGGCATCCAGAACGCCGCCAACCGCTTCGATGAGTATCCGTTCCAGTATTCCGGCGGCATGCGCCAGCGCATCGTCATCGCCATCGCGCTCTCCTGCCACCCGAAGATCCTCATCTGCGACGAGCCGACCACCGCGCTGGATGTCACCATTCAGGCGCAGATCATCTCGCTCATCCGCGACCTGCAGAAGGAGCTCGGCTTCACGACCGTATACATCACGCACGACCTCGGCGTCGTGGCGAATGTCGCCAACCGCGTCGGCGTTATGTACGGCGGCCAGATCATCGAGTACGGCACGGTGGAAGAAGTATTCTTCGACCCGCGCCATCCGTACACCTGGGCTCTGCTCTCGAGCCTTCCGCAGCTTGGCGTCAAGGGCGAGGAGCTCTACTACATCACCGGCACGCCGCCGTCCCTCTATAACCAGATCCAGGGCGACGCGTTTGCCCCGCGCAACGAGCACGCTCTGAAGATCGACTTCAAGAAGGAGCCGCCGTTCTTCAAGGTCTCGGATACGCACTACGCGAAAACGTGGCTGCTCGATCCGCGCGCCCCGAAGCTTGAGAAGCCCGAAGCCATTCAGAACCTGCACGAAAAGATCCAGAAGATGACCGATAAGGGAGGAGCGTTCCATGTCGAATAACACCGAAGAGAGAGAAGTCATTCTCTCCGTCCGGCATGTGGATGTATCTTTCGACACCGGACATAAAAAGAAATTCGTCGCCGTAAAAGACGCGAATTTCGACATTTATAAAGGCGAGACGTTCGCCCTCGTGGGCGAGAGCGGCTCCGGCAAGACCACGCTCGGACGCGCCATCATGCGCATCAATCCGTGCAGCGCCGGCGAGATCCTCTTCGAGGGCCAGCGCATTTCCGGCAAAATTTCCCGCGAGGCGGACCGGAACGTCGTCCGCAATATTCAGATGATCTTCCAGGACCCCGCCGCATCGCTCAACGAGCGCGCGACCATCGAGTACTGCGTGTCCGAAGGACTTTACAACTTCCATCTTTACAAAGATGAAGCCGACCGTGTGGCCAAGGTCGACCGCGCCCTCGAGAGCGTCGGCCTGCTGCCCGAGCACAAGTCCCGCTACCCGCACGAGTTCTCCGGCGGACAGCGTCAGCGCGTCGGCATCGCCCGCGCCATGATCATGGATCCGAAGTTCATCGTGGCCGACGAGCCCATCTCCGCGCTTGATGTGTCCATCCGCGCGCAGGTGCTCAACCTTATGAACCGCCTGAAGGCCGAAAAGAACCTCACGTATCTCTTCATCGCCCATGACCTCTCGGTCGTCCGCTTCATCGCCGACCGCATCGCGGTCATCCACCTCGGCGAGATCGTGGAGATCGCGGACTCCGAAACGCTGTTCCGCTGCCCGCTGCATCCCTACACCATTTCGCTGCTCTCCGCCGTGCCGATGCCCGACCCGATCGTCGAGCGCACGCGCCGCGCCATCGTCTACGATCCCAACAAGCTCGACAATTCCGGCGCCCCGCGCACGATGCGCGAGATCCGCCCCGGCCACTTCGTGTTTGCCACCGACAAGGAGCTCGAGGGCTACGAGAAGAAGCTGCAGGAGCTCGGTCAGTAAAAGACGTACGCGATCACGAGCGACACGACAATATACACCAGACCAAGGAAGAGAGGATAGTTAAAAGCTTCCTCTCTTTTTTCGTTCCGGTCCTGCTTGTAGGCGGCGAAGGTCTGCTTCGGCGCGTGCTTCGAGGCACGGCGCATCACAAAGGCACTCACATCAAAGTCGCCGTGCAGAATAAAGCCGTAGATGACGGCGCCGATGAGCAGGATGCAGGCGATGATGGTGAGCGTATCCGTAAAGATCAGAAGGCCGTTTGATTCCGCCGTGAACGCTTTCGCGAGCGGATACGCGAGCGTTATGATGAGATGCACGAGCAGCACCTTCAGCTTGATGTTCTTAAAACTTTTGATCCATTTTTTCATTGCGGTATCTCCGATTTGCGTTGCATAGTTTGTCTGAATAATCTATATTAACAGAAACGCCCCGCATGGTCAATCTCGCGGGACGGCTTCGGAAGAATTTTATGAAGAAAATGAATGCCCGGGAGCTCTGGACGCAGACGCGCGAAGTGCTCCGCCTGAGTCTCCCCGCCATCCTCACACAAATCACGACCATCGCCATGCAGTACATCGATTCCGCCATGGTCGGCGCGCTCGGCGCCAATGCCTCGGCGTCCATCGGCCTCGTGGCGAGCAGCACATGGCTGTTCGGCGGCATCGTGGGCGGCGTGTCGGCGGGCTTTTCCGTACAGGCTTCGCACTGCGTCGGCGCGGAAGACGACCGCGGCGCGCGCTGCATCGTACGGCACGGCCTTGCTGCGGGACTGTCGATCGCCCTGCTTTTGTGCCTCATCGGCGTATTGATCTGCCCCGTGCTGCCGCGCTGGCTGCACGGCGATGAGGCCATCCGCGAGGGGGCGAGCGCCTACTTTTTCGCGTTCGCGCTCATGCTGCCCTTTTCGCAGCTCAACTCGCTCTGTTCCTCGTTCCTGCAGAGCGCGGGCGATATGGTGACGCCGAGCGTATTGAATGCGGCCATGTGCGGCTTCGATGTGCTCTTCAATGCGCTCCTCATCCCGCGCTTCGGCGTGTTCGGCGCGGGGCTCGGCACGGCGCTCGCCTGTGCGGCCGTGAGCCTTCTCATGGCATGGCGCTGCCTTTTCCGTGATCCGATCCTGCGCATCGACCGGAAGGAAAAGGACAGGCTGCATCCCGCCATATTGAAAAAAGCCTTTCGCATCGGCTGCCCGGTGGCGCTGCAGGAGGTGTTCCTCTGTGCTGCCATGGTCGTCTCCACACGCATTATCGCGCCGCTCGGCGCGGTGTCGGTCGCGGCCAATTCCTTCGCCGTCACGGCCGAGGGCTTCTGTTATATGCCGGGCTTCGGCCTCGGCGCGGCGGCGGCCACGCTCGTCGGACGCAGCATCGGTGCCGGCCGCGGCGAACTCGCCAAAGCGCAGGGCAACATCTGCATCGCGCTCGGCGCCATCTTCATGGCGGCTACGGCGGGGCTCATGATGCTCCTTTGCCCGTGGGTATTCCGCCTGCTCACGCCGGACAGCGAGGTGCAGGCTCTCTCGGTGCGCGTGCTGCGCATCGGCCTCCTCGCAGAGCCGCTCTACGGCGTATCCATCGTAGCGGCGGGCGCGCTGCGCGGAACGGGTGACACCCTTGTCCCGAGCCTTATGAACCTCGCGAGCATATGGATCGTCCGTCTCGGCCTCGCGCTTCTCCTCGTCGGGAAATACGGCCTCCCCGGCATGTGGACGGCCATGGCAGCGGAACTCTGCGTCCGCGGCCTCCTGCTCCTCACCCGCCAGCTCACAACAAAATACTACGCAGCCTACAAAAAAGAACCGACCTGAAAGTCGGTTCTTTTTTTATCAGCACGTTATGCCGTAGATGTGGGGGTGCATGTTGGAGTATTGTTCTTCTTCCCACCAGCGCGGGCCGCCGTCCCAGCCTTCGAGGATGAACTTCTGACCCCAGTCATCGATGATGATCTGGTTGCCGTTTTCGTCCACACCGTTCGTGCCGCCGGGCATGTAGTACATCTCAAAGAAGTCGCGCATCTCGTAGTAATACGAATTGTAGCGCCAGATGCCGCCGGACGGCTCACAGCCCTTATAGAGGAAGAGCGTCGTGTTCGGCAGCGCCTCGGCGAGCTGCCGCTGCTCCGAGGAGGAGAGCGGTGCGCTCGGGTACCAGAGAAGCTCCACCTGCGTGAGATTCGGGAGCACCGCCCAGGCGTTGTCGTGCGTCACTTTCGTATACGGCAGGTTGACGGCCTTGAGCGCGGGGCACTCCAGCAGCGGCGAGAGATCGGTGACATTCGTCTGGAACATCTCCAGATACCGCAGCTCCTTGAGCTGCGCAAGCGGCGATATGTCCTCGACCGGGCACTCGGCGATGATGAGGTAGGTCATGTGCGGCATGTACTGCAGGAAGCTGAGATCCGTGATGTACATGTGCCCGATGTCGAGCCCCTGCAGATCGGTGCAGTATTTCCAGCAGTCGATGTCGTCGTCGGTGAGGTATACCTTGTTGTCGCCCCACGCGGCGGCGATGAAGTAGGTGGCATCCGTGCGCAGATAGTAGTTGCCGAAATACACCTTCCAGACCACGCGGATGTTTTCGTACTTCTGATTGAGCGCGTCCAGCTCCTCATAGGAGAGGTTCGTGTCGCACATCTCCACCTTCGTGAGCTTCGGAAGCTCGGCGAACGCCTCTTCGAGCGCTGCCACATCGGTGATGGTATAGTTGTTGAGATCGAGCGTTTCCGTGTCCCAGCTGACCGTCTGTCCCTCCACGGTGACCGTCCAGTTCACGGTCAGCTCCTCGTGCGCTTCGATGAACGCGAGCCGCTCCGAAGCGGGCGCGGCGCATCCGGTCATATCAACAGAACGCAGATAGGGGAAGAGCGAATAGGCCTTTTCCAGATCGGCGAGCGCCGCACTGTCCTCGCCCTCCATGGAGATCTCGAGGATCTCGTTGGAGTAGCGCTTCGTGCCGACCGTCACATTCCAGCGGAACGAGATGCCGGGCCACGCCGCGCTGAGCGCGAGCTGATCATCGATCGTGAGCGAAGCATCCGGAAGATTCACCGCGGCAGCATTGGGAAAGTGGGAAAGCTGCGATTGGAGTTCATCCCCGGTCACGGCGCTGCCCGTGATGCTCAGCTCCGTGCTGCTCACGTCGAACCACTCTCCGCCGATGCAGAGAGAATAGGTGATCGAGCATCCCGGCAGCATCGTGCGGAGCGTTTCCATCGCCTCGGGCTGCGTGCAGTGCGTCACGGTGAGCGAGCGGAGATTTTCGAAAAGCTCCATATTCTCCCAGTCGGACGGGAGATCCTCGAGCGTGAGCGACTCTGTGGCGCTGTCGTAGGGCTCGTCGTTGAGATACACATTGTAGAGCACGGTGCAGTTCGGATGCGCGGCGCGGAATTCGTCGAGCACCCCGGCCGTCAGACGGCAGCCGCGCAGATCGACCTCCGCGAGGTTTTCGCATCCGTCGAGCGCGGAGAGATCGGTGATCTCACGGTCGGACAGGTCGAGCTTCACGGCATCCACCGCAACGAGCTCCTGCCCGAAGCGCGTGTAATGCTTCGAGATGTACACGCCCGCCGCCACGGCGAGCAGCATCAGCACGACCGCGCACACCACGAGCACGCGCGCAAGTACGGATTTTTTGTCTTTTTTCTTTTCAGAAGTTTTTTCCGCCATCGGAATGCCTCCGGATCAATAGCCCCAGTATTTTTCATGCAAAGCGGCAAGCTCTTCCTCGCTCTTGCGGGGAACGGTGTTGCCCATAATGTCCATATAGTACATATGAAACGCATCGCGCATGGCGTAGTAATCCTCGTCATAGCGCCATGTGCCGCCGGTGGATTCATCGCCGACCCGATACCATATCTCCGTGTTCGGCAGTGCCTCGCGCAGCGCATCGATCTGCGCCCAAGAGAGGTTCGTGCCGGTGATCCAGAGCCGCCGCAGCCATGTCATCTGCGAGAGCAGATCGTAGAGCGCATCGGCGGGCATATAGGTGTAGCAGAGATTCAGATCGCGCAGCGCGGTGCAGCCGAGAATGGGCGTGAAGTCTACGGCGCACGAGCCGAACAGCTCCAGCCACTCCAGTTCCTTCAAATCGGACAGGCACGAGAGATCCATCAGATTGTTGTCGGCCAGAATGAGATATTTGAGATGCGGCATATCCGCGATAAAGGAAATATCGTCGAGATGGACATGCCCCAGGTCGAGCGCGGTGAGGTAGCGCATATATTTGAGCGCACCGGGACCGGCCTGATGCCAGCCGTACCGGACGCCCGCGTCGGCGTTCGTGATGAAGTAATCCGCCTCCGTGGAGGAGAGGAAGGTATAGATGCTTACCTCCCACACGAACACGATGTCGGGATACGCGTCCTGAAACGCTCCGAGCTCCTCATCCGAGAGAGAACAGCCCGTCATATCCACGCGGCGCAGGTTCGGCAGCGACGGTATGGCCTCCATGAGCGCCTCGCCGCCGTCCTCGATTTTCGCGTCGCGAAACTCGAGCTCCTCGGCGTCCCATTCGACGCTCACGCCGTAGATCTCCACCGGTGCCGGGGTCGGCGTGGGCTCAGCCGTCGGCTTCGGAGTCGGCGCCGCCGTCGGCGATGCCGTTGCTTCTAAGACGGCGGAGACGTCCGATTTGTTCGCTCCGCACGCCGAGAGCAGCAAAACCGCGCACAGGAACAGAAGAAAAAGTACCTTGTTCTTCATATCGTCACCCGGTAATGATGATCTGGTTGCCGTTCTCGTCCACGCCGTTCGTGCCGCCGGGCATGTAGTACATGCCGAAAACATCGCGCATCTCATAATAATGCTCGTGCTCGCGCCATGTGCTGCCGGTCGGCTCGCCGTGCGGTGCGAGATACATCTCGGTATTCGGCAGCGCCTCCTGCAGCTCCGTGAGCTGTTCCGAGGTCATATTGTTGCCGCAGTACCACAGCCGCTCGAGCTGCGGCATCTCCTTGAGCACTTCCAGACATTTATCCGGCTTGCACCAGACATAGGAAATGTTCAGATCGGTGAGATTCGGACAATTCTTGAGCGGGGAGATGTCCTCGCACTTCGTCCAGAACATCTCAAGATACTTGAGCTCCTTGAGCTCGCCGATGGGCGTGATGTCGTTCACATCCATTTCCACGATGATGAGATACTGAAGATGCGGCACATACCGCAGGAAGCTCAGATCGGTGATCTGCTTGTGCCCGAGGTCGAGCGCAATGAGATCGGGGCAGTATTTGAGCACTTCCATATCGTAGCTGTGGATCGGGAAATCGTTGCGCACGCGCGCGGCGATGAAATTCGTGTCGTCCGTGCGGAGCGAGAACTCGGAAAAATACACGCGCCAGACAAAGCGCACATCCTCGTGGCGGTTGTTGAGCTCGTCCATCTCCACATCGGATATGCCGCAGTCGCACATCACGACTTTTTCCAGCAGCGGGAACTCGTCGAGAATGTCCTCGATTTCCGAAAGACGGCTTACATCGAGCGGCGTATTGCTGAAGTCCAGCTCCACGGCGTCCGTGGAGACGACCTGCCCGTAAACGGTAAGCTCATATACGACCACGGCCTCGGTCGCTGCGCGAAGGGCATCGGTCTCCTCGTCCGCGAGCGAGCAGCCGGTCACATCGAGCCGCTCCAGCGCGGGGAAGCGGAAGAGATTCGCGCGGATGGTTTCGGCATCGTCGGCCGACAGCTCCCGGCCCGCAAAGGAGATCTCCTTCGCATCGCAGGAGAACACCTCGCCGAGCAGCGAAACATTCCACGAAAAGGCAAGAGACGGGAAGTCGGCCGTGAGCGCATCCTGCATCTCATTCGATACGGCGTCTCCGGTGAATATGACTTCCTCCAGCTCCGTGAGATAGGGGAGCTTCTCCTCGACCTCTTCGAGAGAAATGCCCGCGTCGATCACGAGCCGCTTCGTGCCGAGCGGCGCATCCTTCGCGCCGAAATGCACATAGGCGCGCAGCGTGATGTCGGGATAGGCATCGCGCAGCGCGAGAACGGCGGCATAGTCCGTGCACTCACGCGCATCCACGCACTCGAGCGAGAGAAAGTATGCAAAGAGCGGCACATCGTCCTGCGTGAGGGAGCGCACCGTAACGGTCGTCTCCGTGCAGTCGTGCGCGCCGTCCGAGAGCGGGACATTCCACAGGATGGTTTTATCGGGATACTGCGCGGAGAGCGAATCGAATTCCTCGGCCGTGAGCTCACAGCCGCGAAAATCGAAGGCGTCCGCGCTCCGCTCGAACCGCTGCCCGTCGACAACGACATAGGTGGTGAAATACCACACTGCCGCCGCAATGAGCGCCGCGGGGATCAGCAAAAGCAAAAGACGGGATTTTTTACGCTTCAACCCAAAGGCCTCCTTCGCCTGCGGCCGTCAAAGGTCCCACGGGCGGAGCATATACTGGTTGAACCGCCGCTCGTACTCCAGCGAGCTGCTGCCCTCGTGACCGGGATAGATCTCATAGTCGCCGGGCAGGTCGCGCAGCTTGATGAGCGAATGGCTGAGCTCGAGCGAGCTGCTGCCCGGGAAATCGTAGCGTCCGACCGAAAGGCGGAAGAGCGTGTCGCCGGTGAAAAGGCAGTCCTCGATGCGGAAGGTAAGTCCGCCGGGCGTGTGGCCGGGCGTTTCGATCACATCAAAGGTGAGCGCTCCCGCTTCGATAATATCGCCCTCGCGCACGAACACGGTGTCGTCCGGCGGGTCGAGCTCGAAGTCCTCGTTGCCGAACATCTCGTTGCCGATGTCGACGGAAAGATCGGCGTGGGACATATACACCGTCGCGCCGGTCGCATCATAGATCTCCTCGAGACCCATGCAGTGGTCGAAATGGCCGTGCGTGATGAGAATGGCTTTCACATGGAACTTGCACCGCTCGATGTAGTCCAGGATCAGATTGGAATCCGCACCCGGATCGATGACGGCGGCATCGAGCGTCGCCTCATCCGCCACCACATAGCAGTTCGCCTGCAGGTATCCGACTTCAATGGCTTTGATCAGCATAATTTATTCCTCCTCAGTATCGGAAAGCGCGCCGCGGCGCAGTGTTACGGCATCGATCTCTTCGCCGGTGTCGGCGCTTCGGGCGCTCAGCGCGATCTCCTCCGGCGTAAAATCAAAGAATACATATCCGACCTCGTGCTCCAGTCCCTCGGCCGTGAACGGGAAGTCCACGCTGCAGCCTTCTTCATAGTACTTGAGCCCGGTGCCGGTGGGCAGCGTAATATACAGGCGCTCGCCCGGCTGCTTATAAAGGATATCGGATGCGTCGGTATCCGGCTCATCGCCGCCGAGCAGCGCCGTGCGGTTATACTCGTGGTCGTGGCCGGAGATCACGAGGTCGACATCGATCTCCTCCATGACCGGCTCGAGCGCCGTGCGGAAGCCGACGACCGCCGCATCGCGCGCGTGCACGCCGTTGCTGCGCACGGCATAGTGGATGAGCACGACCGTCCAGCTGTGCTCCGGCGCGTTTTCCGCCGCCGAGCGCAAAAACTCCGTGTGGTTCGGATAGTACCGGTCGCCGATCTGCACGCCGATAAACAGCACGCCGCTTCGCACGAACCAGTAATCGCCGTTTCGCTCGTCCTGCCCCGCCATGGGAAAGCGGTGCCGCACGGCATAGAGAGAATCGTGGTTGCCCGAGACCGGGGCGAGAACGAAGCTTCGCAGCATCGGCACGCCGTCAAAGAGCATGTCGAGCGAGTATTCGGGATAATCGAGGATATCGCCCGCATGAAGGATCATGTCGAGCGGCTTGCCCTCGTCGGTCTCCGTGCGGAGCGCGCTCTCGAGCGTCGCTTCCAGCAGCGCGGGGTGATAGGTGTTCGGCTTATCGGAAAAGAGATGCGTATCCGAAACGGCGACCGTGCAGAGCCGGTCGGCCGAACCCGTGCGGAAATGGTACACGCTGCCGGCTGCCTCTCCGTTTTTCACCACGGCATAGGCGTAGCGCGTCCCGGGTTCCACGGTGAGCTCTGCGGCATACTGCATTTTGTCTTCCGAATAGCACAGAATGTCCATCCACGAAGATGTTGCTTCGGCGATGAGCGGCTCGGCGGGAAGCGCATCGTCCGCTCCGGCGGGGCCGTAGAGAACGCACATCCCCTCGCTGCAGTAATCACCGCTCCAGCACACGCGCACGGTCGTGTCGTCCTGCCCGGGGAGGATATACGGCGAAACACCGGAAGATGCCGTCTCCGCGTGCAGTACCGGCTCGGCGGTCGGCACCGGCGTCGGAGAGGGAGAGGGTGTCGGCTCTGCCGTTGCCGGGGGAGTCGGGGCAGCCGTGGGCGATGCATCAAATGTCGCCTCGCTCTGCGAGGGGACGGCGGCACAGCCGGAGAAAAGGAACAGCGCAGCGAAAAACAGCGCAAGGATCCTCTTCATCTCTCTCAAAGCTCCCTTGTGTCCAAAAGAATGGTGACCGGGCCGTCGTTTACGGACTCTACGAGCATGTCCGCGCCGAACTCGCCGGTCTCCACGTGAAAGCCCGCCTCGCGGCAGAGCGCAATGACCTTTTCATAGAGCGGGATGGCCGTCTCGGGCCGTGCGGCGGCCGTGAAGGCGGGACGGCGCGAGCGGCAGTCGGCAAAGAGCGTAAACTGGCTCACGATCAGAAGCTCCGCACCCGCGTCGGCGGGACGGACATTCATTTTCCCGTTTTCATCTTCAAATACGCGCAGCCCGCAGATGCGGTCGGCGATCTTCGCCGCCTCGCGTTCGGTATCGTCCGTGTGGACGCCGAGCAGCACGAGAAAGCCCGGGCCGATCTTCCCGAGCACCTCGCCCGTGCCGTTTCGCGTGACGCACGCATTCTTTACTCTTGTTACAACAGCTCGCATGATTTTATCTCCTCAGCCGGTCATCCGTTGCCGCGGTCGATCTCCCGCACGCCGCCGAGCGAGCGGATGCGCGTGATGATGAGCCGCAGGGAGGAGAGATCCGGCACTTCGGTCGTGACATAGATGAGCGCGTTCCCCTCGGGGAGCGAGCGGGCATTGAGCGAGCGCACTTTCGCGTTGAGCGCGTTGAGCACCGCCGCAATGTCGAGCACGAGCCCGTTGCGGTCGCGCGCGAGGATGCGGAGCGTCGTGGCATAGAGCCCGAGCGTCTTGTCTGCCCACGAAACATTGAGCCAGCGGCCCTCTTTTTCGTTTTTGCTCAGGGCGTTGAGATAGTTCGGGCAGTCGGCGCGGTGGATGGATACGCCCTGCCCGCGCGTGATGAACCCGACGATCGGGTCGCCCGGCACCGGCGTGCAGCAGCGGGAGAACTTGATGAGGCAGTTGCCCATGCCCTCCACGAGAACGCCCTGTACGGCCTTGGCATTCTGCGGCTTATAGCGTTCGGCCGCTTCGTTTACCTTGTCGAGCTCGCTCTTGTGTGCCTGCGCCTGGGCGCGGGCGGCGCGCGCCACTTCGTCCTTGAAGCGGTTGAC
>CAZKGZ010000005.1:0-25177 GCA_964552365.1 uncultured Oscillospiraceae bacterium
TGACTTCGCAGATCGCTCTTGCCGAATCGTCCGGTGCTGCCTTAACCGGCGCTTCCTTACAGAAGGGGGAATGGAAAACGGTATGGCTTCAAGGCTTTTGCATCTCGCTGCCGCCGAGTGTATTCTGAAAGAGCTTCCGATCGGAGACGAAAACCGATTCCGGTTCGGCTCCGTGATCCCGGATGCCGGCGAGCGCGTGAGTGCGCATTTTCGCATAAGCGTCGACAACGGAGCGCGGAGGACCATGGCGCTCACGCTCTTCCGCGAGCGGTTCGCCGGACACATGGACGATCCGCTCTATCTCGGATACTATCTCCATCTCGTGCAGGACATCGTGTTTCGGAAGATCTTCTATCTCGACCGCGGCTGGCATCCCGATTCACCGGAGAAGATCGCGCGGCTCTATGCCGACTACCGCATTCTGAATGCGTGGGCCATCGAAAAATACCGGCTCCGCACCGAGCCGACGATGCCGGAATGTTTCGCCGCCGAGCCGCTTTTCGCCGCGTCCGAGTTCCGCACGGAGGAATTTCTCGCGGCGCTGCATGAGGACTTTCTAACGCCTCCGCCGCCCGGCGAGTGCGTGTATTTTACGAAACCGATCGCGGAGGAATTCCTGCGCACGGCCGTTCCGCTCTGCCTGCGGGAAGCGGCGGCGCTCCGCACCGGCGGGAGCGTCGTGGACGAGTATGCCCTCTCATGGCGCGCCGAGTAATTATCTGCGGTGCACCCTCAACAAAGCCGAACGGCCTTTCCCGCGCCGATTCGGCTTTTTTCTCTCTTGCCAAAAATAATCTTTTGCCGTAGAATACGCAAGCGAACTTTCGGATGCGTCAAAGCGTCTAAAATACGCAACAGAAAATTGTTGAACTTTACCCGAGCTCCTCGGGTACTTAGGAGGAAAACACTTATGAAGAAAATGAAATGGGTACTTGTGCTCGCGCTGTGCGCCGCCATGCTCATGACGAGCTGCGCCACGGCCGAGAGCGATACCGCCACCCCCGCCGATGCGGCGACGGCCGCACCCGTCGAAGCCACGGAAGTTCCGGCGGCCACCCCCGGCGATGCCGAGGAAGCTGTTGTAACGCCCGATGACGCGACGGAGATCACCAAGGAATCGACCCTTACGACCACATCCACCGACGGCAAGGAGATCTATGCCGAGCAGATCGCGCGCTACACCACGGCTCTCACCGAGCAGTGGGATATCGAGAAGTACTACGATAACGACATGTGCGAGATGGTTCAGTCCTACTATGAGGGCAACGCACTCGAGAACGTCGGCGTCGCCTTCCCCGACCTGGACTTTGACGGCAAGCCGGAGCTCGTCATCGGCGGCATCTACAACTCCGAGAACGACCCCGCCATCTTCGAGATCTGGACGACCGACGACAACGGCACGCCTGTCATGGTCGCGCAGAGCCACTCCCGCGCCCGCTACTATGTCGACTACGACGAAGCCGGAGCATGGTTCATCGACTACGAGGCCTCGAACAGCGCCTACAGCCACGGCGTCTACTTCTATGTGCTGCAGGATCACTCCCTCGCCCTGATGCAGGCCATCGTCTATGACGGAAACGCCGACCCCGATGCGCCGTACTACATGAGCTACGACGAGGACTGGGATGTCTCGAACGATGAGTCCATCGATGAGGACACCTTCAACAACATCTGGAAATCCCACTACAACAAGTACGAAGTCTTCGACTACACCCCGTTCTCCGAACTGTAATTTTCAAAATATCGCTCGCGGATGCCTTTTTCGGAAGGCATCCGTTTTTATTGCTCCGGTGGGGTTGTTTCAGGCGGATGAACATGGTATAATATAATGATTTTGTATGACTTTGCGCACGAGGGGGTGACCGGGGATGCCGGAATTTCATGTGGTGAGTGAGTATTCTCCGTCGGGAGATCAGCCGCAGGCGATCGACACGCTCTCCCGGGGCATCGAAGCGGGCATCGAAGAGCAGACGCTCCTCGGCGTCACGGGCTCGGGCAAAACCTACACGATGGCAAAGGTCATCGAGCGGGTGCAGCGCCCCACGCTCGTCCTCGCGCACAACAAAACGCTCGCCGCGCAGCTTTGCAGCGAGTTCAAGGAGTTCTTCCCGGACAATGCCGTGGAGTACTTCGTTTCCTACTACGACTACTATCAGCCCGAAGCGTACATCCCGCACACGGACACCTACATCGAAAAGGACGCCTCGACGAACGAGGAGATCGACCGCCTGCGTCTCTCGGCGACATTCTCGCTGCTCGAACGGCGGGATGTCATCGTGGTGGCGTCCGTGAGCTGCATCTACGGCCTCGGCGAGCCGGACGACTTTGCCCGCATGGCCATTTCCCTGCGCCCCGGCACAGAGCTCCCGCAGGAAGAGCTCATGAAAAAGCTCATCGAGTGCCGCTATGAGCGCAACGACATCGCTTTCGAGCGCAATATGTTCCGCGTGCGCGGCGACACGGTGGAGATCTACCCCGCCTACTGGAAGGACCGCGCCATCCGCGTGGAGTATTTCGGCGATGACATCGACCGCATCAGCGAGATCAACCCGCTCACCGGCACGCCGGTACACACGCTCAGCCACACGGTCATCTACCCCGCGAGCCACTATGTGACGCCGCCGGAGAAAATGGCGCGCGCCATCGAGGAGATCCGCCGCGAGTGCGACGAGCGCGTGAAGTTTTTCCGTGACAACGATAAACCGCTCGAAGCCGAGCGCATCGCGCAGCGCACGAATTTCGATATCGAAATGATCCGGGAAGTCGGCTACTGCTCGGGCGTCGAGAACTACTCGCGCATCATTTCCGGGCGCCCCGTCGGCAGTGCGCCGATGACGCTCCTGGACTACTTCCCGAAAGATTTTCTCCTTTTTGTCGACGAATCGCACGTGACGCTCCCGCAGGTGCGCGCCATGTACCACGGCGACCGCGCGCGAAAGGAAGCTCTCGTGGAGTACGGCTTCCGTCTGCCGTCGGCCTTTGACAACCGCCCGCTGAAGTTTGAGGAATTCCAGCAGCGCATCCATCAGGCCGTTTATGTTTCCGCCACGCCCGGAGAGTATGAGCGCACGCGCTCGGGACAGATCGCCGAGCAGATCATCCGCCCGACCGGCCTCACCGACCCGAAAATTTTCGTCCGGCCGATCGAGGGACAGATCGATGACCTCATCGCCGAGATCCACACGCGCATCGAGCGCGGCGAGCGCACGCTCGTGACGACGCTCACCAAGCGCATGGCGGAGGATCTCACGGCGTACCTCGGCAACGCGGGCATCAAAACGCGCTATATGCACCACGACATTGCGGCGCTCGAGCGCATGGAGATCATCCGCGACCTGCGAAAGGGCGAATTCGATGTGCTCGTCGGCATCAACCTCCTGCGCGAGGGACTCGACCTGCCGGAGGTTTCGCTCATCGCCATCCTCGATGCGGATAAGGAGGGCTTCCTCCGCAGCGAGACCTCGCTCATTCAGACCATCGGACGCGCCGCGCGAAATGCGGACGGCACGGTCATCATGTACGCCGACACCGTCACGCCTTCCATGCGCGCGGCCATTGACGAGACCGACCGCCGCCGCGCCATTCAGACGGCGTATAATAAAGAGCACGGCATCGTGCCGAAAACCATCAAGAAAAGCATCCGCGATGTGCTGGAGATCTCCGGCCCCGCAGCGAAAAACGAGCACGGCGTGCGCATGACCGACCGCGAGCGCAAGGCCGAGATCGAACGGCTCGAAAAAGAAATGCGCAAAGCGGCGCAGATGCTCGAATACGAGTATGCCGCCGTGCTGCGCGACCAGATCATCAAACTGCGGGGGGAGAAGTGAGCATGGCAAAAGAACACGTACAGAACGATTTTTCCACGGGCAGCGTTCCCTCCATCGTCATGCGCATGGCACTGCCGCTCATCGCAGCGCAGCTCGTCAATGTATTATATAATATAGTAGACCGCATCTACATCGGGCACATCCCCGAGATCGGCAGCATGGCGCTCACGGGCGTCGGCATTGCGCTGCCGGTCATCTCCATCCTTGCGGCCTTCGCGGGGCTGTTCGGTCAGGGCGGCGCGCCGCTCTGCTCCATGGCGCGCGGACGCGGAGACGATGAAGAGGCATCCCGCGTGATGGGAAACGCCTTCACGATGCTCTTCGTCTCGTCCGTGGCACTCGGACTCATCACCTACGCTTTTCTGCGGCCGATCATCGCCGTGTTCGGCGCGGGCGAGGAAGCGACCGGGTACGCCTGCGAGTATCTCGAGGTATATCTCATCGGCACGACTTTCTCGTTCCTGTCGCTCGGCATGAACGTTTATATCAACGCGCAGGGCTTTGCCACGCGCGGCATGCTCACGGTGCTGCTCGGCGCGGCCGCGAACATCGTGCTCGACCCGATCTTTATTTTCGTGTTCGGCCTTGGCGTGCGCGGCGCTGCCATCGCAACGGTCATTTCGCAGGCACTGAGCGCTGTGTGGTGCGTCGCGTTCCTGCGCAGCAAAAAGACGCCGCTCGAGCTCTCACCGCGCACCATGGCCCCGCGCCGGAAGATCATGGGGCGCATTATGGCGCTCGGCGTCTCCGATTTTGTGATGGGAGCCACCAACTCCGCCATTCAGAGCGTGGCCAACCGCCAGCTCGGCGTGTACGGCGGCGACCTCTATGTCGGTGCCATTACGGTCGTAAACTCCATGCGCACCGTGTTCACCGAGATCATCCACGGCTTCGGCTCCGGCATCCAGCCGGTGCTGGCGTACAATTACGGCGCGGACAAGAAAGACCGCGTGCTCTCGTGCATCCGCTTCAGCGTGTACGGCGGCGTGGGCTTCTCTCTTGTCGTCTGGGCGATCTTCATGCTCTTCCCCGAACCGCTCATCCGCGTGTTCACCGAAGACGAGGCACTCATCGCGGTGGCCATACCCGCTGTGCGGATCTATTTCTGCGGCTTCGCTTTCATGTCGCTGCAGTTCGTGGCGCAGAATGCCTTCCGCTCGCTCGGAAAGGCGAAAGAAGCCGTTTTCTTCTCCCTGCTTCGAAAGATCATTCTCGTTGTGCCGCTCATGCTCCTGCTGCCCGGCGTGTTCGGGCTCGGGGCCGAGGGCGTATACTGGAGCGAGCCCATCAGCGACCTGCTCGGCGGCGGTGCGGCGTTCACCACGCTTATGCTGACCGTATACCGGCCGCTCGCCAAGGAATATAAGGAGGAGACGCTATGCCGAAACTGATGCTCCTTGACGGCAACAGCCTCGTAAACCGCGCCTACTACGGCGTTCGCCCGCTCACGGCACCGGACGGCACGCCGACGAATGCCATATTCGGCTTCCTTTCCATACTGCAGAAGCTCCTTGAGGACGAAAAACCCGAGGCTCTGTGCGTGATGTTCGATCGGCGCGAGCCGACCTTCCGCCATCTGCACAGCGCGGCCTATAAAGCCACGCGCAAACCGATGCCCGACGATCTGGCCGCGCAGATGCCGGTCTTAAAAGATGTGCTCGATGCGCTCGGCTATGCGCGGCGCGAGCTCTCCGGCTGGGAGGCGGACGACCTGCTCGGCACGGTGAGCCGCATCGGCGAGGAGAAAGGCTGGGAGTGCGTGGTCGTCACGGGCGACAAGGACTCCCTGCAGCTCGTGGATGAGCACGTCCGCGTGCTGAATGTGAAAACGCGCATGGGTCACACCGAGACCATTGACTATACCCCCGAGCGCTTCCGCGAGGAGTACGGCTTTGACGCGCCGTACATGGTGGATCTCAAAGCGCTCATGGGCGACGCGAGCGACAACATCCCCGGCGTGCCCGGCGTGGGCGAGAAAACGGCACTGGAGCTGCTGCGAAAATACGGCTCGCTCCAAGGCGTATACGAGCACCTCGACGATGCCGATATGCGCCCTGCCGTGCGCAAAAAGCTCGAAGCCGGCCGCGAGAGCGCGGAAGATTCCTACTATCTCGCGACCATCGACCGAAACGCGCCCATCGAGGTCGTGCCCGATGAGCTGCGCTGCCCGACGGAATACGGCAGTGCGGCCTACGACATCTTCCGCCGCCTCGGATTTCAGAAGTTCATCGATAAATGGCGTCTGAAGCCCGGCGGGAGCGGAAAGAGCGCGCCGAAGAAAACGGCGCACACTTCGGCGGACGCGCCGAAAGAAGAAAAGCCAAAGGTTTTCGAAGGCGCATGCGAGAGCATCCTGCCGGAAAACCGCGCGGAGCTCGCATCGGCGCTGGAGCGCTCCGGGGGCAAAACGGCATACCTTTGGTTCAATGCCGAGAGCGGCGAGACGGCGGCGCATTTTGATGCTTCCGGGAGCGAAGCTCTGGCGGTATTTCTCACGCCGGAAGCGTATCGGGACGACTATACCGAAGCTCTGAGACTGCTTTTCGCGCCGGAGCGCCCCAAAGCGGGACACGATGTGAAAAATATGCAGCGTGCGCTTCTCTCGCGCGGTGTGGATGCGCTCGACAACTGGGTGTTCGACAGCGCCCTCGCGGGGTACCTCCTCGACGCGACCGCTGCGGGGTATGAGATCGAAAAGCTCACGCTGGCCTACTGTGACTTTACGCCGTTTACCGCATCCGAACCGTCGGACGGCGGCCAGTTCTCGCTGGACCTCGACGGCGCATCGGAGAGATCCCGCGCCGAGCGCATGGCGGAAATGACCTCCCGCGCGGCGAGCGTGGCGGCTCTGGAGGAAGCCATGCTCCCGAAGCTGCGCGAAATGCAGCTCGAAGAGCTCTTCACGCGGATCGAGCTGCCGCTGTGCGCCGTGCTTGCCAAAATGGAGCACGAGGGCTTCCTCGCCGACCGCGAGGCGCTGAAAACCTTCGGCGAGAGCCTTGTGGAAAGCATCGATACGCTGCGCGCCGCCATCTGGGCGGAGGCGGGCGAAGAATTCAATATCCAGTCGCCCAAGCAGCTCGGCGTTGTGCTCTTTGAAAAGCTCGGTCTGCCCGGCGGCAAAAAGACCAAGACCGGCTGGAGCACGAACGCGGATGTGCTCGACAAGTTCCGCTATGTGCCGCTCGTGCGCCATGTGCTCGAATACCGCGAGCTTACAAAGCTCAAGTCGACCTATGCGGACGGCCTTTTGAAGGTCATCGGCCCGGACGGCCGCATCCATACGAATTTCCAGATGACCGTCACCGCCACGGGACGCCTTTCCTCCACCGAACCGAATCTGCAGAACATCCCCGTTCGCCGCGAGCTCGGCGCGGAGCTGCGCAAAATGTTCGTGGCATCGCCCGGCAACGTGCTCGTGGACGCGGACTACTCGCAGATCGAGCTGCGCCTGCTCGCCCATATTTCGGGCGACGAGAATATGCGCGCGGCGTTCCTCTCCGGCGAGGATGTCCACCGCGTCACGGCCTCGCAGGTGTTCGGCGTGCCGCTCGAGGATGTCACGAGCGAGGAGCGCCGCCGCGCCAAGGCCGTGAACTTCGGCATCGTCTACGGCATCTCCGCCTTTTCGCTCTCGCAGGACATCGGCGTGAGCTACGGCGAGGCGAAAGACTATATGGAAGCCTATTTTGCCCGCTTCTCCGGCGTGCGCGACTATCAGAAAAACGCCGTGGAGAGCGCCAAACGCCTCGGCTATGCCGAAACCCTCTTCCACCGGCGGCGCAATCTCCCCGAGCTGAACATCCCCGCAACGCGCGCCTTCGGCGAGCGTGTCGCACTCAATATGCCCATTCAGGGCACGGCGGCCGACATCATAAAGCTCGCCATGGTGAACACCGACCGGCGGCTCCGCGCCGAGGGCCTTCGCGCCAAGCTCATATTGCAGGTACATGACGAGCTCATCGTCGAGTGCCCGGAGGAAGAGCGCGAGAGCGTGATACGCCTGCTGCGCGAGGAGATGGAAAACGCCGTCTCCTACTCCGTGCCGCTCACGGCGGAGACCGGCTGGGGCAAAAACTGGGCGGAGGCGCACGGCACATGACGATCCGCAAAGCAGCCGCACCGGACATCCCCGCCGTCGCCGCACTCGAAGCGGAAGAATTTCCGGACGGCGCGAGCGAGGATATGCTCCGGCGGCTCTCCGAGAGCGCAGACGGCTGCATCCTCATTGCGGAGGATGCGGGCGAGGTGCTCGGCTATGTCTGGTGCCGCTTCGTGCTCGATGAGGGCGACATCGGCAACATCGCCGTGAAAAAAGAAGAGCGCCGCCGCGGCATCGCGGGAGAGCTTCTCCGCGCGCTCGACCGTGAGTGTGAGGAGCGCATGATCGCCGTTTTGATGCTCGAAGTGCGCGAGAGCAACGCCGCCGCGCTGGCTCTTTATGGGAAAAACGGCTTCCTCTCCGTGGGACGGAGAAAAAAATACTATGAAAAACCGACGGAAGATGCTATTCTGATGTCGAAATTCTATACAAAAGAGGCACAGTAAAGCCATGCTGATACTATCCGTAGAATCTACCTGCGATGAGACCGCCGTAGCCGTTACCGAAAACGGCCGAAAGGTGCTCACCGACCAGATCTTCTCTCAGGCCGACCTGCACGCCGTGTACGGCGGCGTCGTGCCGGAGATCGCATCCCGCAGCCACGTGGAGGTCATCTCCCGCCTCGCCGACCGCGCCATTGCCGAAGCCGGCGTGAAAAAATCCGATCTGGATGCCATCGCGGTCTCCTATGCGCCGGGCCTGATCGGCGCGGTGCTCGTGGGCGTGAACTTCGCCAAGAGCGCCGCATCGGCCCTCGGCATTCCGCTCGTTCCGGTGCACCACATCCGCGGCCACATCGCCGCCAACTACATTGCCTATCCCGAGCTCGAGCCGCCGTTCCTGTGCCTTGCCATCTCCGGCGGCAACACGATGCTCGTCGATGTGCGCGACTATACGGATCTGCGCATCCTCGGTCAGACGCGCGACGACGCGGCGGGCGAGTGCTTCGATAAATCCGCCCGCGTGCTCGGCCTGCCGTATCCCGGCGGCGCACCGATCGACCGCCTCGCCAAGGAGGGACGCGACGACGCCTACACGCTGCCGCATCCGTTCATCGGCGACAATCCGTACGACATGAGCTTTTCCGGTCTCAAGACGGCGGTCATCAACCTCGCACACCACTGCGAGCAGACCGGCGAGACGCTCGACCGTGCGGGACTTGCGGCATCGCTCTGCCGCGCCGTGAGCGAGTCGCTCGTGCCGCGCACCATGACAGCGGCGAAAGAACTGGGCTATAAGAAGATCGCCGTGGCAGGCGGCGTTGCGGCCAACAGCCGCATCCGTGCCGACTTTGCCGCCGCGGCGGAAAAAGCGGGCGCAAAGCTCTTCGTGCCGCCGCTTCGCCTTTGCGGCGACAATGCGGCGATGATCGGCTGTCAGGGATATTACGAATATCTCGCCGGCCACACCGCCGGTCCCGAGCTGAACGCCTACGCGACCATGTCCCTCGAAAAACTTCTGTAAGGGGCGAAATGCTATGAGCGGCACCCACGAAGGCCATCGGGCGCGGATGAAAGAACGCTTCCGCGGCCACGGCCTCGACAACTTCAACGACATCAACGCGCTGGAGCTCCTGCTTTTCTATGCCGCTCCGCGCCGCGACACGAACGGCCTCGCGCACGCGCTGCTGGAGAGATTCGGCTCGTTTTCCGCCGTGATGGAAGCGGACGAGCGGGAGCTTCTCGCGGTGCCGGGCATCGGCGAGAACGCCGTCACGCTGCTGCGCCTCATCCCCGCCGTCAGCCGCCGGTATATGCTCGACAAAACGCCGTCGAGCGAACCGATCGACTCGGCCGCCGCGGCGGGACGGTACTTTGTGCCGCTTTATATGTACGAAAAGGAAGAGGTCGTCTACGCGCTCCTTCTGGATGCACGCAAGTGCCCCATCCGCTGCGAGGAGCTCAGCCGCGGCACGGTGGATGCGGCGGAGATCCAGACGCGCCGCCTCGCGGAGCTCGCTCTCGGGCACCATGCGAGCGCCGTCATCCTCTCGCACAATCACCCGAGCGGCGTGGCGCTCCCGTCCGAGGAGGACGGGGAGGTCACCGGACGCATCCGCCGCGCGCTCGACCTTCTCGGCGTGGAACTCGCCGACCACATCATCGTCGCGGGATGCGAGTATGTATCCATGCGCGAAGCGAACCTCATGCAATAACAGCGCGTCATTAGGAGGAAACAACATGGAACGACCGTTTGCCGCCGTGACCGTAACGGAAAAAGCCGCCCGCGCTCTTCGCGGCGGACATCCGTGGGTATACGCGGGCGAGGTGCTCACGAAAGAGCAGCCCTGCGCCGACGGCGAAATTTGCGATGTATATACGGAAAAAGGACGCTGGCAGGGCGCGGGCTTCTATAACAGCCACTCGCTCATCCGCGTGCGCATCCTCAGCCGCAACACGAACGACCGCATGGACGAGGCCTTTTTCCGCCGCCGCGTGCGGTATGCCGTGGACTACCGCCGCCAGGTGATGGGCGAGGACTTCGCCGCCTGCCGCCTCATTTTCGGCGAAGCGGACGGCTTCCCCGGCTGGACGGTGGACCGCTACGGCGATGTGCTCGTGAGCGAGGTGCTCTCGCTCGGCATCGAGCAGCGGCGCGATATGCTCTACCGTCTGCTGCGCGAGGAGCTCGCCGCGCTCGGCGTGACGGTGCGGTGCATTTATGAGCGCAACGAATCCGCCATCCGCGAAAAGGAAGGCATGACCTGCGGCAAAGGCGCATACATCGCGCCGGGGCTGGAGGAAGAGCCCTCCGGCCACACGGAGATCTGCGAAAACGGCATCTACTTCGATGTAGACTACATCAACGGCCAGAAAACGGGCTATTTCCTCGACCAGAAATATAACCGCCTCGCCGCGGGACGTCTCGCCCGCGGACGGCGCGTGCTCGACTGCTTCACGCACACGGGTGCCTTTGCGCTCCACTGCGCCGCCTTCGGCGCCGAGCGCGTGACGGCGGTGGACATCTCCGCCGCGGCGCTCGAGCAGGCCAAACGGAACGCCGAGCGCAACGGCCTCACCGACCGCATGGACTTTCTCGAAGCGGATGTGTTCGAGCTCCTCACAAAGCTCGGCCAAAGCGGCGAGAAGCCCTGGGACTACATCATTCTCGACCCGCCCGCCTTTACGAAGAGCGGGAGCACGGTGGAAAACGCCCGCCGCGGCTATCGGGAGATCAACCGCCGCGCCATGCAGATCCTGCCGCGCGGAGGCTATCTCGCCACATGCTCGTGCTCGCATTTCATGACCGACGAGCTCTTCCGCGCCATGCTCGCGGACGCCGCGCGCGATGCCAGCGTACAGCTGCGGCAGATCGAAGCGCGCCAGCAAAGCGCCGACCACCCCATCCTCTGGGGCGTCCCGGAGACCGATTATCTGAAATTTTACCTCTTCCAGGTGGTTTGACCCGATACAGGGTTGAAAACGGGAACAGAATACGGTAAAATACTTTATTGCATTGCAATCATCTCTGAACGGGGAAATGCTATGACTCCGATTACGAAAAAAACAAAGATCACAGTTCTTGCCGCATCGTGCGCGGTGTTCGTGCTCGTCCTGTGCGCGGCGATCTTTCTCTCGCGCGGGGCGGGGAGCGACAGCGTCGGTGTCGGCGAGCACTCCATATACATCAGCGAGTATATGAGCTCCAATACGGCGTACCCGAACGCCGACGGCATCGTGTGCGACTGGATCGAGATCCGCAACGCTTCCGATAAGCCGTTCAACATTTCGGGCTATCGCCTCTCGGACGATGTGACGCAGGCGCGCTACGCTTTCCCGACCGGCACGATCATCCCGGCCGGCGGCTACATCGTCGTGTGGTGCGATGCGGAAATGTCCGGCGGAATGTACGCGCCGTTCTCTCTCAAACGGCTCGGCGGCGAGACGATCCTCCTCATGAACAGCGCCAACACGGTGCTCGACGAGATCGAAACGCTCCGCTGCAAAAAAAATACCTCGATCGTCCGCGAGGAAGACGGCACTCTCAGCGTGTCCTCCACACCGACGCCGGGGTATGAAAATACCGAAGAGGGCTACCGCGCCTACCTCGCCGCCACAGGGCAGGAGACCGGCACGCTTCGCCTGAGCGAGATCATGTCGGCCGAACAGCTCTTTACCGCGCCGAACGGCGCGCTGTGCGACTGGATCGAGATCGAAAACGCCGGTACGGAGAGCGTGGATATCTCCGGCATGCACCTCACGGACAAAGAGGGCGAGCTGCGCTACACGTTCCCCGAGGGAACGGTCCTCGAACCGGGCGCATTCACCGTGGTGTGGTGCTCCGGTGACGGCACCGAGGGCGGAGAGTACGCCGCCATCCGCCTCGCCAAGGCGGGGGAGACCGTCATACTGACGGACGCGGACGGAAACGCTCTCGACCGCATCCAGACGCCGCGCCTATCCGATGACACTTCGTATGCGCGCGTGGACGGCGAGTGGTGCGTCACGAGCCGGCCGACGCCGGGCTTTGCCAATACCGACGAGGGCTACGCCGCCTTTGCCGCTTCGCGCGGCTTCGCGAATGTTTCGATACAGATCACGGAAGTCTCGTTCCGCAACGAGACCGGACTGCGCGATGCGGACGGCGATGCCTGCGACTGGATCGAACTCTATAATGCCGGCACGGAGAGCGTATCGCTCGAGGGCTGGTATCTCTCCGATGACTCGGCCGACCCGGTACGCTGGCGCATTCCGGCGCTCACGCTCGCTCCGGGCGAATATACCGTCATTTTCGCCTCCGGCAAAGACCGCACGGAGGGTGAGCTGCACACCGACTTCGCCCTATCCGCGGGCGAGAGCGTTGTGCTCACGACATCCATCGGCACCACCGCCGACAGCATCTCTCTCACGCAGACCGAGCCGGATGCTTCGCTCGCGCGCTTCGGCACGGAATGGCGGGAATGCGCCTCCCCGACACCGGGAAGCGCCAACGAATAAGGGGGGGGAGAGCTATGGGAAACATCAGCCGCCACGAGGTGAAATACATCATCTCCCTGCGCGAAGCGGAGCTTTTGAAATACCGCCTCCGCGCCCTGCTCCGTCCCGACCCGCACGCGAGAGCGGACGGCAGCTACTTTATCCGCAGCCTCTATTTTGACGACACCGACTATCGCGCCTATCACGAGAAGATGGACGGCGTCAAGGAACGCACCAAATACCGCATCCGGTTTTACAATATGGACGACTCCGTCATCACGCTCGAGAAAAAGAGCAAGGACGGCGACCTCTCCGGCAAGGAATCGCAGCGCATCACCCGCGAAACGGCGGAGGCCTTCCTCACGGCGGGCGCACCGCTCGGCCAAACCGAGGGACTGTCCCGCGAGCTCGCACGGCTGCGCCGCGGCGGGTGGAAACCGGCGGTACTGGTGGATTACACGCGCTATCCGTTCATCTATCCCACCGGCAATGTGCGCGTGACGATCGACACCGACCTTCGCACCGCACCCTTCCGTACGGATCTCTTCGATGACCGCGTGCTCACTCTCCCCGTGCTCAATGAGGGCGAGGCGGTGCTCGAGGTCAAGTACGACGCCTTTCTTCCCGCGCCGGTGCGCGCTCTGCTCGAGGGAGTCCCCAAGCAGCGCTGCGCCGTTTCAAAGTACACAAAATGCCTGGACATTCTGGATTAAAGAGGGTAATTGCAATGAGTATTTCCGATGTGATCAAAAACAAATTCGTGGAAGAATTCACCGCCATCTCCGTCGGCACGCTGATCTCGACGCTGCTTCTGAGCTTCGCGCTCGGACTGTTCGTGCTCGTCATCTACCGCGTGACCTACGGCGGCGTGTGCTTCTCCAAGAGCTTCGCGCTTTCGCTCGTGATGCTCTCCATGGTAACGGCGCTCGCCATTCTGACGGTCCGCTCCAATGTCGTGCTCTCGCTCGGCATGGTCGGCGCTCTGTCCATCGTCCGTTTCCGCACGGCGATCAAAGACCCGATGGACACGGTCTTCATGTTCTGGAGCATCGTGACCGGCATCATCACCGGCGCGGGCTACATCACCGTGGCCATCCTCGCGGCACTTCTGCTCGGCGTGCTGTTCCTCGCCGTCAACCTCCTCTCCGGAAAGCTGCACGGCAATTCCTATCTGGTCGTCATCCGCTTCACGCCGGACGGCGACGGCGCGGTGCGCTCCAAGCTCGGCTCGCTCGGCAAGTATAAGCTCAAGAGCCGCTCCATGAATCTCGACGAGACCGAACTCGTGGTCGAGGCCAAGCTCAGCCAGAAACAGATGGATTCCCTCGAATCTCTGCTCGACGCCGAGGGCATTTCCGATGTCAACATCGTAAGCTATAACGGCAGCACGCTGCTGTAAAAAGAGAGGTAAATCAAAAGACATGAAACACGAATACACGACCAAAGGCACCTGCTCCCGCCGCATCCTTTTCGAAGTGGAGGACGGCAAGGTACACAACATTCAGTTCATCAACGGCTGCAGCGGCAACACGCAGGGCGTGGCCAAACTCGCCGAAGGCATGGACATCAACGAAGTCATCTCCCGCCTCGAAGGCATCCGCTGCGGCATGAAGCCGACTTCCTGCCCCGACCAGCTCGCCCAGGCCCTCAAAGCCGTCCGCGACAACGCCTGACGGTCGGCGCGGCTTGCGGAAAAAATAAAAAAGCGGAACGACTTGAGCGCCGTTCCGCTTTTTTCGTTCGATTGCGGTTTGGAGAGAGAGAACCGCGGGCTGAACGATAGCCCGAAAGGGGAGAAATGAGAGGGAAAGAAATAATTGGAGGGATTGTCTTCGTTGTCTTATCTTGCTTCGTCCGACTGTCTGTATATTACAGGAAAACAGGCGGAGTTTCCTAAACAGACTGTGTTATTTCTGCAAACAAAGTATGAACGACACCCCCGAATTGCGTCCGTTTTGTAAATTTCCGCACGAAACAGAACTTTTTCACTCCCAATGCGTCTATATTCTTATAAAACAAAATCTATCAGGAGGCAGCCATGCATCCGATCACGAAAAAACAGAAGATCCTTTATATCCTCGCGGCAGCGGGCTTCGTGCTGCTGGCTCTCGCGATGCTTCTCCTGCTGCTGAGCGGCGGCATCTCGAAAAAGGCGGATACCGAGCCGACGGCGACACCGGTCGTCACCCCGACACCTTCGGCCGACACCGGCCTTACCATCGCCGGCGTGAGCGTGGATCCCGCGGCGGACAGCCTCGAGCTTACCGACAAAACGCTCACCGACGCGGACAGGAGCGCCATCGCTTCGCTCACAAATCTCACGACGCTCTCCCTGACACGCTGCGGCCTCACGGATGTGAATTTCCTCACGGGTCTCACGCAGCTCCGCTCTCTGTATCTCTCGGACAACAGCATCTCCGATGCCTCGCCTCTTGCATCGATCCCGAGCCTGCGCACCGTATACCTGGACCGCAACCCGGTGGCGGACATCACGCCGCTCACGGCGCTCCCCTCGCTCACAACGCTCTCCGTGCAGGGCGTGGAGATCGCGGACTATGTGCTCGAAGACTTCGAAGCGGCTCTCCCCGGCTGCCGCGTGTATGCCGACAGCATCGTGGAAGGCGTGCGCCCGCTGTCGCTCGGCGGCCTTGACTTTACCGAGGGCGTGGAGACGCTCGATTTGTCGAATCGCGGCGTCACCGATATTTCCTCTCTTTCGGGCTGCGGATCGCTGCGCGAGCTGAACCTCTCGGGAAACGCCGTCGCGGACATCTCGCCCCTTGCAAAGCTCCCGAAGCTCACATCGCTCAACCTGAGCTCGACCGGGAGGAGCGACGCGGACTTCGACATCCTCGCCTCGCTCACATCCCTTTCGTACCTCAACCTCGAGAACAACGAGGACATCACCGCCGAGTGCATCGACAAGCTGCAGACGGCGCTGCCGAACTGCCAGATCGTCCACGAGCCGAAGTACTATACGGTCACCTTCGGCGAGACGACGCTCAAATCCGATGCGTCGGATGTTACGATCGACGCTCTCGGCCTTACCTCCCTCTCCGGCATCGAAAAATTCCTGAATCTCCGCCGCCTGAGTGCCTACGGCAACCAGCTCACGACGCTCACGCCGCTCGCGGAGGTCTATTCGATCGAAGAACTGCAGCTCGGCTACAACAACATCACGGACATCTCCGCACTGGCTTATCATACGGGACTGCGCAAGCTGGATCTCGACCACAACGCCCTGAGCAGCGTCTCCGCCCTCGCCTCCTGCACGGGGCTCGAGGAGCTCGACTTGAGCTACAATGCGCTCACCTCGCTCACGGAGCTCTACGGCTGCACCTCGCTCCGCACACTGGATCTCACCGGCAACAGCGCCCTCACCGCGGACGCCATCCGCGCCCTGCAGGCGGCACTGCCCTCCTGCCAGATCGTCACCGACATCGACCTCTCCATGCCGGAGCCCACCCCCGCCCCTCCCACCGAAGGGTAAGATCCCATAAAAAATCCGTCCGACTCGGCAGAAAAACCGAATCGGGCGGAATTTTTATTTGATAACCACATTTTCCCTGCCGCATTTTTCTTCGAGCTCGGCTGTGAAAGCCGGGTGGATGAGGCAGGGAGCGCCTACACGTTTCTTGGTGTCTTCAAAGTAGAGCACGATGCGGTCGCTGCCGGGGAACATGGAGAGGAGCAGCGTGACACGCCGGTAGAGCGGGTCGCTCTCGCTCGGTATGCGCACATAGATCGTATGCGGCTTGCCGCTCTCCGGGGGCTTTTCCTGCGTCTTCGCGGCGGCGCTGCTGCCGGGAATGTTCAGATCGGTGAGCGGGCGGATGGAGTCGACCATGAGCTGCGGCTCTTTTTCATCGCGCACGGAGATCTTGCCGCGCACGAGGAGCGGTGCCGCATCCTGCACATAGCTCCCGCCCGCATCGAGCGCACGCTGAAAGGCGAGAAGCTCCATCGTACCGGTATCGTCCTCGAGAACGATGTAGCTCATGAGCGTATTGTTGCGCGTGGTGCGCGTTTTATAGCTCGCCACCACACCGGCCACGGTGACCTCCTGCCCGTCACGGAAGCGCTCGGGCGTTCCCTCGGCAAAGTCGTTCAATATGGCACCGATGGAAACGGCACCGACATCCCGCGCACGGTCGCGGTAATCGTCCATGGGGTGACCGGTGAGATAGAGCCCCGTCATCTCGCGCTCCATCGCCATGAGCTCCTGCCGTGAAAATTCCGGCACATCGGGCAGCGGGATCGTGCGGACGGTCTCCGGCTCTTTCTCTTCCTCGCTGCCCATACCGAACAGGTCGAGCTGCCCCGCCACATTTTTGCGGCTGTCGGCCGTCACACTGTCGATGATGGGCCCGGAGGCATTCAAAAGCGCGCGGCGCTTAAAGCCGAGGGAATCGAAAGCACCGGCCTTGATGAGCGACTCGACGGCGCGGCGGTTGAGATCGCGCGGCACCATGCGGCGGCAGAATTCATCGAGCGTGCGGAACGGCCCGCCTGCGGCACGCTCCGACTTGAGCTCCTCCACGAAGCTTCGTCCGATGCCCTTGATGGCCACGAGGCCGAAGCGGATGTCGTCCCCCGACACGGTAAAGTCGGCGTCGGACTCGTTCACATCCGGCGGGAGAAGGCGGATGCCCATGTCGCGGCACTCGGCAATATACTCGGCGACCTTCGTGCTGTTGTCGAGCACCGAGGTGAGGAGCGCCGCCATATATTCGCGCGGGTAGCGGCATTTCATATACGCCGTGCGGTAGGTGACAAAGGCATAGGACACGGCGTGCGCCTTGTTGAAGGCGTAGTTCGCAAAATCGACGATCTCATCGTAAATGCTGCCGGCCACATCCTCGGATATGCCGTTCGCGGCACAGCCGGGAATATTGCGCGAGGGATCGCCGTGGATGAACGCCACACGCTCGGCATCGATGACGGCGTGCTTTTTCTTGCTCATGGCGCGGCGGATGACGTCCGCCTGTCCGAGCGAGTATCCGGCCAGCTCGCGGAACACCTGCTGCACCTGCTCCTGATAGACCATGCATCCGTAGGTAACAGAGAGAATGGGCTCGAGCATCGGGTGCTTATAGCGGATCTTCTCGGGGTGGCGGCTGCCCTCCAGAAACTTCGGAATGCTGTCCATGGGGCCGGGACGGTAGAGCGCGATGACAGCGGTGATGTCCTCGAGAGACTTCGGGCGCAGCGCCGTGCAAACGCTCGTGATACCGGCGGATTCGAGCTGGAACACGCCGGAGGTCTTTCCCGCGGCGAGCATTTCGTACACGGCGGGGTCGTCCATCGGAATGGTATCGACCTTGAAATCCGGCTCTTTTTTCCGCACGAGCTGCGCCGCGTCTTCGAGCACCGTGAGGTTTCGCAGCCCGAGAAAGTCCATTTTGAGAAGACCGAGCTCCTCGAGCGTCGTCATGGTGTACTGCGTGACGGGGTTGCCGTCGTTCGTGGCGAGCGGGACATATTCATACACCGGACGGTGCGTGATGACGACGCCGGCGGCGTGCGTCGAAGCGTGCCGCGGCATGCCCTCCAGCGCGCGGGCCGTATCGATGAGCTTTTTTATGCGCTCGTCGCCGTCGTACATATCCTTGAGCGGCTTGGAGAGCTTGAGCGCCTCGTCGAGCGTCATGTTGAGCGCCATCGGCACCTGCTTGGCCACGGCGTCCGTTTCGGCATAGCTTATGTTGAGCGCGCGGCCGACATCGCGGATGGCCATGCGCGCGGCCATCGTTCCGAAGGTGACGATCTGCGCCACATGGTCGGCACCGTATTTGCGCGTCACATAGTCGATGACCTCGCCGCGCCGGCGGACGCAGAAGTCCATGTCGATATCGGGCATGCTCACGCGCTCGGGGTTCAGAAAACGCTCGAAAAAGAGCGAGTAGCGGATGGGGTCGACATCGGTGATGCCGAGCGTATAGGAGACCATACTGCCCGCCGCGCTGCCGCGCCCGGGGCCGACCGGGATGCCGCTGCTTTTGGCGTAGTGGACGAAGTCCCACACGATGAGAAAGTAGTCCACGAACCCCATGCGGTGGATCATGTCAAGCTCATACTGCAGCTGCTTTTCCATTTCGGGCGTGCCCTGCGCCCCGTAGCGCCGCGCATAGCCCTCGCGGCACAGACGCGAGAGATAGGCGAAAGCGTCGCTCTCTCCCTCGGGCAGCCGGAACTCCGGCAGGTGGTAGTGACCGAATTCAAAATCATACTTGCAGCGGGACGCGATCTCCTCCGTGATATCCGCCGCTTCCGGCTCATCGGGGAAGAGCGCGCGCATTTCTTCCTCGCTCTTGAGATACAGCTCCTGAGAGGAAAACTTCATGCGGTTCGGGTCGTCCACGGTCTTGCCGGTCTGGATGCACAGCAGAACATCCTGATTGACGGAATCTTCCTTGTTTATATAATGCGCGTCGTTCGTCACGACGAGCGGGATGCCGGTCTCACGCGAGAGCCGCCGCAGTCCGAGCGCGGCCTTGTGTTCCTCGGGAATGCCGTGATCCTGGATCTCCAGAAAGAAGTCCTCGCCGAACAGCTCGCGGAGCTCGAGCGCCTTTTTCTTTGCACCCTCGTAGTCATCGGCCACGATGTGCTGTGAAAGAAATCCTGCAAGACAGCCGGAGAGACAGATGAGCCCCTCGGCGTGCTCGTGCAGGAGCGCCCAGTCGATGCGCGGGCGGATATAGAACCCTTCGGTAAAACCGCAGGAGACGAGATAGCAGAGGTTGCGGTAGCCGGCATCGTTTTTGCACAGGAGGATGAGGTGCGTATATTCGCTGTCGATGCCGTGCTCGCGGTCAAAGCGGGAGCGCGGCGCCACATACACCTCGCACCCGATGATCGGGCGGATGCCCTCGGCGAGACAGGCACGGTAAAACGAGACCGCGCCGTACATCACACCGTGGTCGGTGATGGCGAGCGCCGTCTGTCCCAGCTCTTTGGCGCGGTGCGCCAACTCCTTGATGCGGCAGGCACCGTCCAGCAGAGAGTATTCCGTATGTACATGCAGATGGACAAAGCCCATAATGTTATCCTTTCGGCTATTCCGCCCGATAGGCGAGCAGCTTTTTCATGCGGTGGCTCATGCAGCTTTTCGATACCGGCGGGCTCGCGAGCATCGCCAGATCGGAAAGGCTCGATTCGGGGTTGGCAATGCGGAGCATCGCCGTCTCCTGCAGCGTCTCCGGCAGGGAGTCGAGCCCCACGCGACGGTCGAGCTCGCGGATGGCGTCGAGCTGCTCCTGCGCGGCGAGAACGATCTTATCGGCGTTCGCCGTGTCGCAGTTTACGCGGCGGTTCACGGCGTTGCGCATATCTTTTTGCATTTTTGCCTGCATAATTCCCATGGCGGCCAGCGGCGCGCCGATGGTCGTGAGCACGTCCTCAATGGCCTCGGACTGCTTGAAGTAGGTGACGAACCCGCCGCTCCGACGGGCATCCTTCGGCGCAAAGCCCATCTCGAGCATCAGCGAGAACGCCTCGCGGCTCACGCTCGGGTGACCGGTGGCCAGCTCCAGATGATAGCGCTTGTCGGGATCGGTCACGCTGCCTCCGGCGAGGAACGCCCCGCGCAGAAAGCTCTGGCGGCAGCATTCGTTCTCGAGCATGCCGTAGTTGATGTGGTGCGAGAGCGTGCTCTCCTGCCCGAATGTTTCGAGGATCGTGAGGATCTTCTCCGGATCGGTGATGAGAAATGTCCGCTTTCCGGCAGAACTCTCGGGCGGCACATGGTCGAACGAGAGCGAGAACGCGCGGCGAAAGAGCTTCGGCAGCCGCTGCGCAAAGGCATCGCACGAGGTAATGATGCGCACCTCGCGGCGGTCGAAGGTATGGCAGTATAAGAGCACGCCGTAGGCCTCCGCTTTGGCGCAGCAGGTGCGGTTGAGCGGAACGCGGCAGAGCTCGGCTTTTGTTTCGGAAGAAAAGGACATGAGAAAACAGCCTTTCGTGTGCGAAGTATCGGGATCAGCCGTAAACGCGCGTGGGCGATGCCTCGCGGTACAGAGCGCGGAGCGCGGCGGCCAGTGCTTCGGGATCATGACGCACGAGCGAGCGCTGCCAAAGCGCCACGGGGGCATACCGAACGCTCACGCCGAGCGCGGCGAGTGCCGCCTCGTCCGCTTCGATGGGTACGGCGCCCTCGCGCAGATACTCCTCCCGCGCCTCGGGCGGAATGGGAAGATCGTTGACGAGCGTATAGTCGAAAAGCCCCTCGCCGCCGTGGTCGAAGAGGGCACGCACATGGTCCACGGCGGTATAGCCCGCCGTCTCGCCGATCTGCGTCATAAGATTCATGACATATACTTTCACGGCGTCGGAGGCGTGGATGGCCTCGCTGATGCCGGAGACGAGCAGATTCGGAATGACGCTCGTATAAAGACTGCCGGGGCCGAGCACGATGAGGTCGGCCTCGCGGATGGCGTCAAGGCAGGCACCGAGCGCAGCCGGATGCTCCGGCGAGAGGTATACGCGCTTTATGCGGCGGCGCATATCCTTTTTGTACTCGGCGATCTCCGATTCACCCTTCACGGTCGCGCCGTCATCGAAATCGGCAAGGAGCTGCACATTTTCATTCGTCACGGGCAGCACCCGCCCGGTGATGGCGAGCACCTCGCTCATGCGCGCGACGGCCTCGTCAAAGGTGTCGCACATGCCGTTGAGCGCGGCGAGAAAGAGATTCCCGAAGCTCTGTCCGCGGAGCGCGCCGTCCCGGAAGCGATAAGCGAGCAGTGCCTCCATGGTCGGCTCGGTGTTCGCGAGCGCCTGCAGACAGTTGCGGATGTCGCCGGGCGGGAGCATGCCGAGCTCCTGCCGCAGCACGCCCGAGCCGCCGCCGTTGTCCATCACGGTGACGATCGCCGTGAGCGAGGGCGAAATGTGCTTGAGACCGCGGAGCATCGTGGAAAGCCCCGTTCCGCCGCCGATGGCGACGATCTTTATGTCCGTAGGTTTCTTCTTCATTGCTCGTTCACCCGGTTGAGGTCGCGGCAGATGAGCCGCGCGTTCTGCCCGTGCTCCAGAAGGTAGTCCGTGAGCGCGCGCGCCACGGAAACGCTCCGATGCCGCCCGCCGGTGCATCCGACGGCCACCGTGAGCGAGGGCTTGCCCTCTTCCTGAAAGCGCGGAAGCTGAAAATCGAGAAACGCCGTGAGCAGGCGCATATATTCCTGCGTATCCGGCTGCTGCATCACAAAATCGTACACCGCCTGATCGAGTCCCGAGAGCGCCTTGAGCTCCTCAATGTAATAGGGATTCGGCAGAAAACGCACATCGAGCGTGAGATCGGCTTCAATGGGAAGACCGTATTTGTAGCCGAAGGCAATGACATTGATGGGGAGCGTCGCCTCGCCGCCGTCGGAGAAGAGACGGAGCAGCTTTTTGTGCAGCTGGCCGAGCGTGAGGTTGTGCGTATTGATGATATAGTCGGCGCGCTCGCGCACCGGCTGCATCAGAGCGACTTCCTTGCGAACGGCGTCCTGCACGGTCTCGCCCGGAGCGGCGAGCGGGTGCGGACGGCGCGTTTCCTTATACCGCCGCACGAGCGTGGACTCCGGCGCCTCAAGAAAGAGGATACGGAACGTGCAGTCGAGCGCGCGCAGCGACTCGAGCGCACGAAAGAGCGTATCAAAGCTCTCGTGCGCGCGCACATCCGTCACAAGCGCGACCTTATTGAACCGCCCCTGCGAGGCAATGCAGAATTCCGCGAACGGCTGCAGCAGCGCCGAGGGCATGTTGTCCACGCAATAATAATCGAGGTCTTCCAGAAAATGCGCCGCCTGCGTTTTGCCGGCGCCGGAAAGACCGGTGACGATCAGAAATTCCATACTTTTATCCCCGAATGATCTTCACCTCCGGCTCAAGCGTGATGCCGGAAGTGCGAAATACCTCGTTTTGCACATGATCCATAAGGCGGAGCACATCGTCAAATGTCGCGCCGCCGCGGTTTACGACGAAGCCCGCGTGCTTCTCGCTCACCTGCGCGCCGCCGACCGCATAGCCCTTGAGCCCCGCCGCATCGATGAGCGCGGCGGCATAGCCTCCGACCGGGCGCTTGAACGTGCTGCCGGCCGACGGCATGTCGAGCGGCTGCGAGGCGCGGCGCTTCTCGGCAAGTGTGCGCATACGGGCGCGGATGGCCTCGGCGTCGTCTTCATGGAGCGCGGCCGATGCGCCGAGAACGATGCAGTCCGTATCGGAAAAGCGGCTGTGCCGGTAGGAAAAGTCGGGCGCATCCGTTTCGCAGAGCGCGTAATTCTCATCCAGATAGGTGACCGATGTGATGACATCCTTCATCTCGCCGCCGTAAGCGCCGGCGTTCATGCACACCGCGCCGCCGAGCGAGCCGGGAATGCCGTGCGCAAACTCGAGCCCCGCCAGGGACTCGTTCGCGGCTGCCACGGCGAACTTTGCAAGCGTCACGCCGCCCTCGGCGCGCAGCGCCGTATCCCCCGTGCGCTCGATGCGCGAAAACTCTTCGCCCATGCGCAGCACGATGCGGTGCAGCGGCGCATCCGTAATGAGGAGATTCGTGCCGTTGCCGATGACGAACGGCCGCTCTCCGCACTCGGCGAGCAGCGAGCAGAGCGCTTCGATCTCCGGGATCGAAGAGGGAAGGAGCATCGCATCGCACGCTCCGCCGATGCGGAACGAGCAGTGGCGGCTCATCGGTTCATTTTCCAAAATTGCGAGGGACGGACAGCGCGAATGTGCTTCGCGGAGAAAGATCTGCAGCTCGTGCGTTTTCATCCCATGTCCACCAGCCTGTCGTGCCGCTCCACGAGCACCTGCGCGGCGTTGTAGCCCATCTTGCGCTCACGGTTGTTCATCGCGGCCAGCTCCAGAATGGCGGCAAGGTTGCGCCCCGGCCGCACCGGGATCAGAAAGCGGGGCACGCGCACGCCGAGAATGTCCGTATACTGCGTCTCGTTGCCGAGACGGTCGTAGACCTTCGACTCGTCCCAGGGCTCCAGATGCACCACAAGGTCGATGACCTGGTCGGGCTTCACGGCACCGATGCCGAACATATGCCGCGCATCGATAAGACCGATGCCGCGTATTTCCATAAAGTATTGAATGAGCTCCGGCGAGGTGCCGACGAGCGTGTCGGGCGCCGTGCGGCGGATCTCAATGGCGTCGTCCGCCACCAGACGGTGGCCGCGGCTCAAAAGCGCCATGGCGTTTTCACTCTTGCCGACGCCGCTCTCGCCGGTGATCATCACGCCCTCGCCGGAGATCTCCATGAGCACGCCGTGCACTGTGATGCGCGGAGCGAGCCAGCGGTTCAGGCTTACGATGAGCTGCGCCATGAAGTCGCTTGTGGAATGGTCGGTCGTGAGGATGGTGACATCGTGCCGCTGCGCGCTTTCGATCATCTCCGGCGGAACATCGAGCCCGTGCGCAATGATGCAGAAGCGGATGCCGGAGGAAATGAAACGCTCGATGCTGCGCGCGCGTGCCTCGGGGCGCATGTCCATTAAATATGTGAGTTCGAGTTTGCCGAGGATCTGCACACGCGTGGGGTCAAAGTAATCGTAGAAACCCGCGAGCGGGAGACCGGGACGGGAAACGTCCCAGGTGGTGATATTAACGGTATCGTAATCCGATGCGCGGTTGACGATTTTCAACCCGCGCTCGCGGACGATCGTGTCCAACTTTACGGAATAAGTCTGACTCATATTTATCCCTCCGGAAACAAAATAAGGAATTCATACTATTGTACTCAATTTTGCGCCGTTTGGCAATAAAAAAGAGAAGAACCGGCCCGCAGAACTTTTTTCAAAAAAATTGAAAATTCATCTTGCAATTGGCGGCACAGTCTGCTATATTAGATAAGCTGTCGTCGGAAGACCGCACGGTAGACCGAAGACAGGATATAACATAACTCGATGAGGAGGTGCAGCAGCATGGCAAAGTGTGAGTTCTGCTCCAAGGATGTCGCTTTCGGCATTAAGGTCAGCCATTCCCACCGCCGCGCCAACCGGACTTGGAAGCCCAATGTGAAGCGCGTGAAGGCCATCGTCGACGGTACCCCGACGCACGTTTATGCGTGCACCCGCTGCCTCCGCAGCGGTAAGGTCACGCGGGCCGTCTGAGATCTTTCTTCCAAACGAAGAGAGGTTTCGATTGAGCCGCTCCCGTGAAACATCGGGGGCGGCTCAATCGCCCGACCGACTGCACAACGCTTTTTCCCCGATTTTTGAGTTTTGAAAAAAATTCAAAAAAATCGAAAAAAGTTGTTGACAAACGGAATCGAGTATGATATATTAACGAAGCTGTCGCCGATGAGGGCAAGCGGAAATCCCGAACGGATCGTC